>CBIMJO010000106.1:0-12973 GCA_966244135.1 uncultured Actinocrispum sp.
TGCCGAACATCGCCTGCTGAAGACCGGCGGGAAACGGCGGCTGCAGCGGGTGCCGTTCGGCCAGCGCGTCCAGCAGGTCGCGCACGCTCGGGTTGTCCTCCAAGTGGTCGGCCACCATGCCGGAAAAATAGTCCCAGAAGCCCTCGAGTGTCACCGGCATTCGATGCGGCTTGATGCCCAGCAGCTCGCCGAGCGACCGCCATTCCGCGTAGAGCTCCCGCTGCAGGGACACTGGCAGAGGTGTGCCGAAATTCCGGTGCACGTCCAGCGCGCCCTCGAACAGGGTCGCGTGCACCCACCAGTAGGCGTCCGGGTTCAGCGCGCTGTACCGGCGGCCGCGGTGGTCGACCCCGGTGAAGCCGCGGTGCAGCTCACGCAGCCGCTGCGCCTCGGCGATCGCGCGCTCGCCACCGAACGTCTGGAGCATCATCGAATCGACCGTCCGTTGCAGCCGCTGCCACGGTTCGGCCCGGTAGTTCGAGTACTGCGCCACTCCGGCGCCGACCGTCGGGTGCGCGACCTGCAACAGCAGGGCTCGCCCGGATCCGAGCAGCAGCCGCCAGTCCAAGGCGGTCCGCCACGCCACCGAGCCGGGTCCCAGGACTGCCATCGACCCACCTCCGTCCGAGACGGTGATACACCATTTGTATCACTGCCTGATCTTCACCGCTACCCTCCGTGGTGGTAGTTTCTCCAGGCCAGGCAGGGAACAGGAGGCGCTCATGCCGCGCATACCGGTGATGCCCGTAACGGACTCCATGTTCCTTTTGGGGGAATCCCGGGAACATCCGATGCACGTGGGCGGGCTGCAGCTGTACGAGCTGCCCGAGGGCGCCGGGCCCGACTACCTGAGCCAGATGTACCACTCGCTGATCGGCGGCGAGGCGGACGTGCAGGAGCTGTTCCGGCAGCGGCCGCGACGGCCGGTGAGCAGCCTCGGCCAGTGGTCCTGGTCGCACGACGACCTGCTGGACATGGAGTACCACGTCCGGTTCTCCGGGCTGCCGCGCCCGGGCCGGGTGCGTGAGCTGCTGGAGCTGGTGTCCCGGCTGCACGGCTCGCTGCTCGACCGGCACCGCCCGCTGTGGGAGTTCTCGCTGATCGAGGGCCTGGAGGGCAACCGGTTCGCGACCTACTCCAAGGTGCACCACGCGCTGATGGACGGCGTGTCCTCGATCATCCTGGCCAACCGCGCGCTGTCGACCGACCCGTCGACGATGAACATGCCGCCGGTCTGGGCCGTGCCACCGCTGGACAAGCCGGACACCAACGGCCACGGTGGACCGCTGGCATTGCTGGAGTCGTTGCGGGACATAACTTCCGACCTCGCCGGCGTGCTGCCAGCGGTGGTCCGCAACGCGAACACCGCGCTGCGCGAACAGGCTTCGGTGCTGCCGTTCCAGGCGCCGCGGACGATCTTCAACGTGCAGATCACCGGCGCCCGCCGGTTCGCCGCGCAGCAGTGGGACCTCGACCGGATCAAGGCGATCCGCAAGGCCACCGGCGCCACGCTGAACGACGTCGTGCTCGCGATGTGCTCGGGCGCGCTGCGCCGGTACTTGCTGCAGCTGGACGCGCTGCCGGACCGGCCGCTGATCGCGATGGTGCCGGTCTCGTTGCGCGCCAAGCAGAAGAAGTCCGAGGCGAGCGGCAACTCGGTCGGCGCGATCCTGGTGAACCTCGGCACGCACCTGTCCGACCCGGGCGAGCGGTTCGCCGCGATCCAGCAGTCCGCGCAGGTGGCCAAGCGCTCGCTGGCCGAGCTGAGCCCGTTGCAGATCCTCGCGCTGTCCGGGCTGACCATGGCGCCGCTGGCGTTCGCGCCGATCCCGGGCGTCGTGAAGCTCACCCCGCCGCCGTTCAACCTGATCATCTCGAACGTGCCGGGCGCGCAGAAACCGTTGTACTGGAACGGGGCCAAGCTGCAGGGCATGTACCCGCTGTCGATCCCGTACGACGGCCAGGCGCTGAACATCACGATCACCAGCTACGCGGGCGCGCTGAACTTCGGCCTGACCGGCTGCCGCCGCAACGTGCCGCACCTGCAGCGCCTGCTCACCCACCTGGACGAGTCGCTGGTGGAACTGGAGACCGCGGTCAAGGCCTGAAACAGGTTCCAGCGCTCCATCGGCGTTGGTAAGCGAGTGAGCCATTTGATGGATTGCTCGCAGCTGAAACGCGTTCTAACTTTGACGCTGCCCAGCCATCACTGCCGATGGAGTGCGCCATGCCCCAGGTTTCCCGTCGCCATGTTCTCGCCGGAGCCGGCCTCGCGCTCGCCGCGGGCCTGACCAACCCGCCCGCCGCCTCGGCGGACCAGGAGTACGACGTGGTCGTCGTCGGCGCGGGTGCCGCCGGGATGACGGCCGCGTTGACCGCCGCCAAGCGCGGGCTTCGTGTCGTCGTGCTGGAGAAGGCGTCGGTCTACGGCGGTTCGCTGGCGCGATCCGGTGCGGCGGTGTGGATCCCGAACAACCAGGTCATCCTGGCCGCCGGAGTGCCCGACACCCCGGCGAAAGCGGCCGCCTACCTGTCGGCGGTCGTGGGCACGGGGTCGTCTTTGGCCCGGCAGCAGGCTTATCTGGCCAACGGGCCGGCGATGATCTCGTTCGTCATGGCCAACAGCCCGCTGCGGTTCCGGTTCATGCCCGGCTACAGCGACTACTACCCGGAACTGCCCGGCGGGATGCCGAACGGCCGCTCGATCGAGCCGGAGGTGCTGGACGGCAACATCTTGGGCGCCGAACTGGCCCGGCTGAACCCGTCGTACCTGAACGTGCCCACGGGCATGGTGGTCTACGGCGCCGACTACAAGTGGCTCAACCTCGCTGCTGTGCACCCGAAGGGGTTCGCGGTGGCCGCGGAATGCCTGGCCCGCGGCGCAGCTGCGGCCGCCGCGGGCCAGAAGCCGTTGACCATGGGCCAGTCGCTCGCCGGAAGCCTGCGCGCGGGCCTGATGGCCGCCGGTGTTCCGGTCCTGCTGAACACGCCGCTGGACGACCTGCAGATCGAAAACGGCCGTGTGGTGGGCGTTCACACGCCGCAGGGCCTGTTCCGGGCCACCCGGGGCGTGATCATCGGGTCGGGCGGGTTCGAGCACAACACCGCAATGCGCGTGCAGTACCAACGACAGCCGATCACTACACAGTGGACGGTCGGCGCCGCGTCCAACACCGGTGACGGCATCCGGGCGGGGCAACGAGCCGGCGCGGACCTGGCGCTGATGGAAGACGCCTGGTGGGGCCCGGCGATCCCATTGCCCGACATGCCCTGGTTCTGCCTGGCCGAACGAACCCTGCCGGGCAGCCTGATGGTGAACGCGGCCGGTCAGCGGTTCGTCAACGAGGCCGCACCCTACAGCGACGTCGTACACGTGATGTACGACAAGAACCCGGCCTCACCGTGCATCCCGGCCTGGATGATCACCGACCAGAACTACCGCAACCGCTACCTGTTCCGCGACACCCCACCGCTGCTTCCATTGCCGGACAACTGGTTCGCCTCGGGTGCCGCGGTCAAGGCCTCGTCCATCGAGGCGCTGGCCACCGGGATCGGTGTACCCCCAGCAGCGTTGCGGGCCACCGTCAACCGCTTCAACGGATTCGCCTTCTCCGGAAAGGATCTGGACTTCCGCCGCGGGGACAGCGCCTACGACCACTACTACACCGATCCCGGCGTCTTCCCGTCCTCCAGCCTCGCCTCGCTGTGGCTGCCGCCCTTCTACGCGTTCAAGATCGTCCCCGGCGATCTCGGCACCAAGGGCGGGATCGTCACCGACGCACGCGCTCGTGCGTTGCGGCCGGACGGGAGCGTGATCCCGGGCCTGTGGGCGGCCGGGAACGCCAGCGCGGCCGTGATGGGCCACAGCTACGCCGGCGCGGGCTCGACCATCGGCCCGGCGATGACCTTCGGCTACCTCGCCGCCAACGATGTCTAGTGGCCTGTCTCGGGAGGTTGCTGGTCTTATTCGGCGGATCCAGGTTTCCGCTGGGCGTGCGGCCGGAAGGTCCTCGTACCGGGCGTACTTGGGCCTTCCGGCCGTGCGGCCAGCGGAAACCTGGATCCGCCGAGAAGGCCGGCGAACCTCCCGAGACAGGCCACTAACCCCTGGCGTACTTGACAATCGCGGCCAGGTCCTCGTCCGTGGGTGCGGAGTCGAGCAGGTTCTGCACCACTGTGGACAATGGCAGGTCCGCGGACGCCGTCGCCAGGCCGACATCCTTGGCGGCCAAGCGGATCGGGAAGTGGACGCCCTGCGCGAACGCCCGTCCGGCCACGCCCGCGACGGGTGAAGCGGCCATCGCCCGTTTCACCAGGTCTTCCGGCAGGCCGAAGGCGTCCGCGAGCGCCATCGCCTCGGCCACCACGGCGACCCCGCTGATCACGGCGTTGATCAGGACGATCTTCAGCGCCGCCCCGGCACCGAGCGCGCCCGCGCGGGTGACCGTGCCGAACACCCGCAGGACCGGCATCACCTCGTCGGCATCGCCGCCGACCAGCACGGTCAGCTCGCCGCCGGCCGCGCGGTCGATGCTGCCCATCACCGGCGCGTCGATCAGGGTGATGCCGTCCGGCAGCAGGTCGCTGACCTCCCGCACCGCTTGCGGGCCGATGCTCGACATGTCGATCACCGTCGTCCCGGGTCGCAGCGCGGGCGCGAAGGCGGTCACGACCTCGCGGACGGCAGGCGGGTCGGCCAGCATCGTGATCACCACGTCGGCGTTCCTGACCGCGTCCGCGGGAGTGGCCGCGACTTCGGCCGGGAACTCCTTGGGTGTCCGGTTCCACACGGTCAGCGGGTATCCGGCCGGGATCAGCCGGCGGGCCATCGGGTCGCCCATCGAGCCCAGCCCGAGGAACGCGAGGTTCTTGTCCATACCTCGACGCTATTGCGGCAACTGCGATGCGACCAGCGAATGTCTAGCATGGATGCCATGCCGGTCTCGCATGACTTGTCCGCGTCGTTGTTCCGGGTGTTCGTCGAGGTCGCACGGGTGGGTTCGTTCACGGCGGCCGCGTCGGCACTGGGGTACACGCAGTCGGCCGTCTCGCGGCAGATCTCCGCATTGGAGGACGAGGCCGGGACGGCGCTGTTCGATCGGCTGCCGCGCGGAGTCCGCCTCACCGAGCCGGGACGGCGCCTGGTTCCGCACGCTCAGGCCGTCCTGGAACGCCTGGACGCCGCCCGCCGGGACCTCGCCGAACTCGCCGAGGTGGCCACGGGACGGCTGCGAGTCGGCGGGTTCGCGACGGCCGACGCGGCGCTGATCCCACAGGCCATCGCCGCGTTCCGGCTGTCCTATCCGGGCGTGTCGGTCACCCTCCGGGAGGGCTACACACCGCGCCTGATCGCCCTTGTGGCGTCTGGGGATGTCGATGTCGCGGTGGTCAGTTTCGCGGAGCGGCACCACATCGACGGGATCGACCTGGTGAAGTTGTGCGATGACCACATGTTCGTGGCCGTGCCCACGGGTCATCGCCTCGACGGCGCCCGGCACGTGCGGCTGGCCGACCTGGTCGAGGAGACCTGGATCGCGGGCAGCAACCGCCCGGAGGACACCCTGATCAGCTCGTGCCTGCGCACCGGGTTCCAGCCGCGCATCGGGTTCGTGGCCCGCGACTGGATGGCCAAGCAGGGGCTGGTCGCGGCCGGCGTGGGGATCACGCTGATCCCGTCGCTGGCGGTGGCGGCCGCCCGCCGGGACATCTCGTTGGTACCACTGCATCCTGACGACATCGCGCCCCGCCGGGTCTGCACCGCCGCGGCCAGCGGGTTCACCCTCTCGCCTGCCGCACAGGCATTCCTCGCCATCCTGCGACGGCAACCCGTGGAATGATCACAGTGTGCGAGCCCTGGTTCCGTTACTCATGCTGTTGCTGGCTGGATGCGGCGTGCATCCGTTCGCCTTCGAGCCGCCACCACCACCGACGACGCCGTCTGTTCAGCCGTTGCCGGGCACAGCGGACCAGGTCTGGCCGACCGCGCCGCCGACGGTGCCGTCCGGACCATGTCCGAAGCCTGGGGTACGGATCACACCCGGCGCCAGTGACGCGGCTATGGGCCTGCGGGTGATGACCCTGGAGATGACCAACTGCGGCGCGGCTCCGTACGAGGTCAACGGGCGTCCGGTGGTGCTGGTGCTGAACAAGGACAACCAGGTGGAGCCGGTCGCTGTGTTCCAGGGCACCGGCGGCATCACGACGGACCCGGCGATCGACGCCGCGCCGCAGCCGTTGACGCTGGCGCCCGGCGAGAAGGCCCGCGCGACGCTCGTGTGGCGCCTGCTGGTGCAGGACGGCCAGTCGGTCACCGGCACTTCGCTGAAGGTCGCGCCGCTGCCGGGAGAGCCGGATCAGCTGGTCAGCCCGGTGCACCTGGACGTCGGCACCACCGGGAAGCTCGGCGTCGGACCCTGGTCGAAGGCCTGAGACTCGCATCCGCCCGCTACCTACTCTAGAGTAGGTTAGCAACGGACCGAGGAGTTGGTGAGATGGTCGATCGGCACAGGCGCGACGCCATGGGCATCGCGCTCGCGGTACTCAACCGGATCGCGGGCACACGCATCGTGCAGCGGTTCGGGTTGAACAAACCGCTGGAGCGTGGGGTCTACCAGGCCACGAGGACAGGGTTCCGCACACTCGGCGCGGCGACCCGGTCGTTCCAGGCCGCCCAGCGCCTCGGCCGGCCGGCCCGGCTCGAACCCGCTCCCGAGCGCGGCCTGTTCGACCTGACCCCGGACGACGAGCAGCAGATGATCCGGGACACGGTCGCCGAGTTCGCCGAGGAGCAGCTGCGGCCGGCCGCCGCGGAGGCCGACGCCTCCTGCACGCCACCCGAGTCCTTGCTGGCCACGGCGGCCGAGCTGGGCGTGACCATGATCGGTGTGCCGGAGTCGCTGGGCGGGGTCGGGACGGCACGGTCCACTGTGTCCGGTGTGCTGGTCGCCGAGGCCATGGCGCATGGGGACATGGGGCTCGCGGTCGCCTGCCTCGCGCCTGCGGCGGTCTCGAATGCCTTGGTGCTGTGGGGCGACGCCGACCAGCAGGCGACCTACCTGCCTGCCTTCGTCGGGGACGACGTTCCGGCCGCGGCGCTGGCGGTTCTGGAGCCTCGGGTGCTGTTCGATCCGTTCGTCCTGGAGACGCAGGCGGTCCGGACGCCCGAGGGGTACCGGCTGGACGGCGTGAAGTCCCTGGTGCCGCTGGCCGCTTCGGCCGAGCTGTTCGTGGTCGCGGCCGCTTTGGACGGTGCCCCGGCGTTGTTCATCGTGGAGTCCTCGTCTCGGGGTGTGCTGATCGAGGCCGAGCCCTCGATGGGCCTGCGCGCTGCGGCGATGGGCCGGCTGGTGCTGGACAACGTGATCGTGCCGCGTACGGCTTTGTTGGGCGACAAGACTTCTTACGCCGACTGCGTGCGGCTTTCCCGGCTGGGCTGGTGTGCCCTCGCCGTCGGGACCGCACAAGCCGTGCTGGACTACGTGATTCCTTATGTGAACTCGCGGGTGGCGTTCGGCGAGCCGGTGAGCAACCGGCAGGGCGTGGCGTTCAAGGTCGCGGACATCGGGATCGAGCTGGACGGCATGCGGCTGGTCACCTACCGGGCCGCTTCCCGCGCCGAGCAAGGGAAATCGTACGCCCGTGAGGTGGCGCTGGCCCGGAAGCTGTGCACGGACAAGGGAATGGCCATCGGCAGCGACGGCGTGCAGTTGCTCGGCGGGCACGGGTTCGTCAAGGAGCATCCGGTGGAACGGTGGTACCGCGACCTGCGGGCCATCGGCGTGATGGAAGGCGGGGTGCTGCTGTGATCAACCTCGAGGTTCCCAAGAAGTTCGGTGCGCTGCTGAACCAGGCGCACCAGGCCGCCGCCGAGATCTTCCGGCCGAACTCCCGCAAGTACGACCGCGCGGAGCACACCTACCCCAAGGAGCTGGACATCTTCGCGGCCCTGCTGGACGGGGTGAACGCGTCCGGTGAGGGCGGCGGCGGCGCTTCGGGTGTGCGGCGGTCTTCCGGGTCCGACGGGTCGAGCATTCGCAACGGCGCCAACATGTCCACGGTGCTCGGCACGATCGAGCTGTGCTGGGGCGATCTCGGGTTCCTGTTGTCCATGCCCCGTCAGGGTCTGGGCAACGCCGCGATCGCGTCGGTGGCGAACGACTCGCAGCTGGAACGGTTCGGCAAGCTGTGGGCGTCGATGGCGATCACCGAGCCCGACTGCGGCTCCGACTCCGCCGCGATCACCACCACCGCGGTGAAGGACGGCGACCACTACGTCATCAACGGCGAGAAGATCTTCGTCACCTCCGGCGAACGCTCGGACGCGGTCGTCGTCTGGGCCACTTTGGACAAGTCGCTCGGGCGGGCGGCGATCAAGTCCTTCGTGGTGGAGAAGGGCACTCCCGGCATGGACGTCGTGCGCCTGGAGAACAAACTCGGCATCCGCGCATCCGACACCGCCGTGATCCGGTTCACCGACTGCCACGTCCCCGCGGAGAACCTGCTCGGCGACCCGTCGATCAACACGGGTTTCGCCGGGGTCATGCAGACCTTCGACAACACCCGCCCACTGGTCGCCGCGATGGCCGTGGGCCTGGCCTGGGCCGCCCTCGAGGAGACCCATCGCCTGTTGACCGAGGCAGGCATCGAGATCGACTACGACAAACCCGCGAACTCCCAACACGCCGCCGCAGCGGCATATATCGCCGCGGAAGCCGACTGGGAAGCCGCGAAACTGCTGACCCTCCGCGCGGCCTGGATGGCCGACAACTCCAAACCCAATTCACTTGAGGCTTCGGAGGCGAAAGCCAAGGCGGGCCGCGTCACCACCGAGATCACCCTCCGGTGCGTCGAACTCTGCGGCTCCCTGGGCTACTCCGAGAACAACCTCCTGGAGAAATGGGCCCGCGACGCCAAAATCCTGGACATATTCGAGGGCACCCAGCAAATCCAGCAGCTGATCGTCGCCCGCAGGCTACTGGGAAAGTCGTCCAGTGAACTGAAATAACTTACACGGCAAGGAAACTCCGGCGGCCTGGCTGATCCATTCCGGACGGCCGGGCCGTTCGGCGTTCTCTGGCACCTCATCGCCGCCCCGCGGACTACTCGGCGAGATCTCCGCCGGGCTGACGGACGCCTCGGCCGAAGGCCCGCTCGGCCACTGGACAGCACGCCCCAGACTCGCCCGCTGGCTGCCGGGCGGCCTCCGGCCCCCGGTTGCCAGCCTATGGGGAGGCTGCAGGGGTGAGGGAAGGCTTCGGTGTGGGTTGTGGATGGGTGAGCGGTGCGAGTGGTGGTTTTCAGGGGGTGCGGCCGGAGGCGAGGAGGATTTTGTGCCAGGGGTCCGGTTCGTCCGGGAGGGGTGCGAAACGGCGTTGCCAGAGGTCGAGAAGTGGCTCGAGGGTCTGGCGGTCGGGGCGGTACGGGACGATGTCGTGGTGGTGGATGGTCAGTTCGTTGAGGCCGAACAGGAGCTGCAGCGCCACCGGGATGGGGCCGCGTTGGTGGGCCATCATCTCCATCGGGTTCGTCGCCTCGGCGAGGAAGGCCTCCACTTCGGCCGGTAGCTCGGTGAACGGGTCACCGCCGAACTCCTGCACCGTGGCCAGGTTCCAGCGAGAGAGCTCCTCCGGTTCGAACGGTATGGAGAAGTCCCCCGCTCTGCTCTGTCTCAGCAGGGTGCCGAATCTCTGGAACGTCGCCACCAGGTGCGCCGTCAGGTCCTTCACCGTCCAAGGTGGACACGCCGTCGGCGCGTCCGGCATGGTGATCGCCAGGTCGAGGTAGCCGCCCAGTTCCGTCCGGATGAGGTCCGGGACCCACGGCCACGCGGTCATGCGGTGATGTGGGTGTCGAGGAACGTGTCCATGAGTCTCCAGGTGGTGTCGCGGGCGCCGCGGCCGGTGAGCACGCCGAGGTGGCCGCCGGGGCACACCTCGAACCGGACGTCGGGCGAGTTGTCCAGCAACTGTGTCAGCCGGCGAACGGCCGGGGAAGGGGCTATGCCGTCGGTGGCGCCCGCGATGACGAGCACCGGGACCTTGATGTCCGCCAAGGAGATCAGCCGCCCCTCAACGTCCACAACGCCGTCATGCAGGTCGTTGCCGCGGAAGAACCGGTGGTAGAGCTGGCCGAACGTGCGCCCGGGGTAGGCGGCCATGTTCTCCATGAACCGGTCGACCGCCTCGATCTGGGCGAGGAACTCCTTGTCGTCCAGGTGGGTCAGCACCGCGACCGGCTTGGTCACGTACTTGTCCACTGAGGTCAGCTGGAACGCCCACCGCACGATCTGCCGAGGCGCGCGGCCGAGCACCCGGTACGGCGCGGTGAGCAGCCACCCGTTGGTCAGCTCTACCAGCGGCCGGGCCGGCGCCACCAGCGGGATCGAGGTGAAGTCGATCGGGCTGGCCACGGTCGTGATGGACGCGACCGGAAGCGAGGGCTGGTCCGCGGTGGTCAGCAGCGAGAAGATCCCGCCCAGGCACCACGCCACGATGTGCACCGGCCGCCCGCCCGCGTCCGCGCTGACCGCCCGGATCGCGCGGGGCAGCACCTCGTCGATCCAGTGCTCGATGCCCAGGCCGCGGTCGGCGAAGCTGACCGTCCCGTAGTCGACCAGGTAGGTCGCCCGGCCCTGCGCCACGAAGTGCTCGGCGACGCTGCAGCCACGCCGCAGGTCGAAGCACAACGCGGGCGCGGCGAGCGGCGGCACGAGCAGCACCGGGTCGCCCGAGCCGTCCCCCGCCATCCGGTACACCCACCGGTTGGGGCCGTGGTCGACCAGCACCCGCGGCACGGGCCGCAGGTCGGCCACGCCGCCGCGGAACACCTTGCCGATCACGTTCGACGCGGCCGCGGGCAGGTCAATCCCGATCATGTCCCCCATTATCGCAGGTAGACGCCCCGCGAGGGCGTTTGTGAGGCCTAACTCGCAAAAGTGCTCAGCGGATGCCGGCCCTGCGGAACAGGCGGAACGTCAGCTGCAGCCCCTTCGCGTACAACGTATAAGGCAGCCACTTCGGCGGCGAGGTGAGCGGGATCCGCTGCAGCGACACGTTCTGCGCCTCGGTGTACTTGAGCAGGCCTTCGGCGCCGTTGCGGCGGCCCAGGCCCGAGTCCTTCATTCCCCCCATCGGGGCGTCCGCACTGCCGAACCCGACGATGTGCCCGTCGTTGATGTTGACGGTTCCCGCACGCAGCTGAGCCGCGACCGAGGCGGCGTGCTTGAGATTCCGCCCGAACACGCTCGCGGTCAGCCCGAACGAGGTGTCATTGGCCCGTTCAACCGCCTCACGATCGTCGGCAACGCGGTAAACCGACACGACCGGGCCGAAAGTCTCGTTGGCGTAGCAGAGCATGTCCGGCGTGACATCCGTGAGCACGGTGGGCTCATAGAAGAACGGCCCGATATCCGGCCGCGCCCGGCCACCCGCGAGCACGGTCGCGCCTTTCGAACGGGCATCCTCGACATGCCGAGACACCGTGTCCAGCTGCCGTTGCGAGATCAGCGAACCCATGTCCGCGCCGAAGTCATAGTCCGCGGTCAGCTTCATCCCGTGGACCTCGTCGAGGAACCGCGCCAGGAAATCGTCATAAACCGCTGTATGCACGTACAACCGTTCGGGCGACATGCACAGCTGCCCGGTGTTGGAGAAACATGTCTGCACGGCGCCGGCAGCCGCCCGGCCGACGTGCGCATCCGCCAGCACCAGCAGCGGATTCTTGCCGCCCAGCTCCAGCGAGCTGCCGATCAGCCGCTGCCCGGCCCGCGCGGCGACCTCCCGGCCGGTCCGCGTCGACCCGGTGAAGCCGACGTAGTCGGCGGTGTCGACCAGCGCGGTCCCCACCACCGGCCCATCGCCGAGCACGACCTTCAGCAGTCCCTGTGGCAGGCCCGCTTGGTACAACAGGTCCACACCGTACAAAGTGGACAGAGCGGTCTGCGTGTCCGGCTTGAGCACAACGGCGTTACCCGCGATCAGCGCCGGGATCAGGTCCGTGAACGACAGGGCGAACGGGTAGTTCCATGGTGTGATGATCCCGATGACACCCTTGGGCACGCGCTGCTCGGTCGTCTTGACGGCGAACGGCATCATGCCCTGACGCCGTTGCGGCCGCAGCAAAGCGGGCGCTTTCCGGACGTAGTACCCAATGGTCACCAACGGCGCGGAGGCCTCCAGGAACGCGTCCCGCCGGGACTTGCCGGTCTCCGCCTGCAGCAGGTCGAACAGCACCTCGGCGTGCTTCAGGATCAGCCCGTGGAACCGGTCGAAGATCCGGGCCCGCTCGGCGACGTCCACCCGCGCCCAGCCTCGTTGTGCCACACGGGCTTCGTCGATCGCCTGCGCCACGTCCGCCACGGACGAGTGCGGGACCTTGGCCAAAGTGCCGCCGGTGAAGACATCGACGGTGCTCAAGGTGTCCGAAGTGGACGCGGTGACCCGGTCGGTCAGCCGCGCAACGAGCGCGTCGGTGATCGAGGATGCCGTCATGCCTTGAAACCGTACGCCTCGTCCGCGCCCGGCGCGCTGCTCGCGGCGCGTTGTTCGTAGTCCGCCCGTTCAGCCGAATTGGCCGCGTCGACCAGAACGCGGTCGCCCTTGAGCACATGCGTCAGCCACTCCCCGGCCGCACGCGGCATCAGGTGGCCGATCCGGTTGAGGACACCGACCGACTTGGGCACGAACACGTCGAACCGCGGCTTGCGCAACGCGGCCACAATGGCGTCGGCGACCTGTTCCGGCGTGATCGTCTTGACCAGCGCGTCCTTGATCCCGGCGGCCAGCTCGGTCCGCACGATCGACGGCATCACACAGGTCACCTCGATGCCAGACCCGCGCAGTTCGGCCCGCACAGCCTCAGACAGGCCCACGACGCCGTGTTTCGTCGCGCAGTACGTGACACCACCCGGGAAGCCCGCTTTGCCGGCCACGGAGGACACGTTGATGAAGTGTCCCGATTTCTGCTGCTTCATGTG
>CBIMJO010000107.1:0-12964 GCA_966244135.1 uncultured Actinocrispum sp.
TGATCAACACCCCAGCTGATCAAGCTATTCCATGATCGACTTTGTTAGGAGTTCTAAAGACCCGTGAAAAGTGGGCCGCGATAGGGCACGCTAGGGAACCGGGCCACCACAGGTCGCAGGATGCAGGACAGGTACAGCCAACAGAGCCGGGGAGGCCGGGTCCGTGTCGTTGTCAGCACCGCTGAACAGGGCTGCCCGACGTAAGGTGATGCGCTTCTTACGGCGCAGGCGAGGCGTGGCGGCGGTCATCGCCGCGCTCTTGCTGGTGCCGGCCGCGCTGGCCGGCGACACCGCGTTCGGCTGGATCACGGCTGAGGCCAAACCCCTCGTCCCGGTGAACAACGGCCTGGGCCGGGGTTTCTTCGGCATCGAGCTGGACGACCTGGGCGCGACCGGGCAGATGCCCGACGTCGACCAGCTGTCCGACGAGCTGCTGCGCATCGCCGGCGACCCGAACGCGCTGGCCTCGACCGGCGACCCGATCCTCACCCCGAGCGGCGTGCTCGACATCCCCAGTACGGCGATGGACGCGTACAAGAAGGGCGCGGACGTCATCA
Source organism: uncultured Actinocrispum sp. (assembly GCA_966244135.1). Taxonomy (GTDB): domain Bacteria; phylum Actinomycetota; class Actinomycetes; order Mycobacteriales; family Pseudonocardiaceae; genus Kibdelosporangium. Next base: position 558 of record CBIMJO010000107.1, read on the forward strand.
ACGCGCTCATGCCGAACTGCCACATGCACTGGTCGCTGCTGGCGAGCATCGGCCGGATCGAGTCCAACCACGGCCACGGCGGCCAGGTGAACAGCCGGGGCGACACGATCAACAAGATCCTCGGGCCGGTGCTGAACGGCGCCGGGTTCGCCGCGGTGCCGGACACCGACGGCGGGTCGATGGACGGCGACACCCAGTGGGACCGCGCGGTCGGCCCGATGCAGTTCATCCCGGCGACGTTCCGGCAGTACGCCACCGACGGCAACAAGGACGGCGCCACCAACCCGAACAACTTCTACGACGCCACGGCGACCGCGGCGAAGTACCTGTGCTCGGGTGGCCTGGACATGAGCAACGCGCAGCAGCGCGGGATCGCCGTGTTCCGCTACAACCACTCCGAGAGCTACGTGCGGACCGTGCTGATCTGGGCGGAGGCCTACGCGTCCGGCAACGTGACGTCGATCCCGCCGGGCACCGGCACCACGAACCCGGACCCGTACGCGGGCCAGACCCCGGCGAACAACAACCCGTCGTTCCCGGTCACGCCGACGCCAACGACGACGCAGCCACAGCAGACCCCTGGCGGTGGTGGCGGTGCCACGACGAGCACAACGGTGACGATCCCCGGTAGCCCGCCCACGAGCACCACCACGACGACAACGACCACTACGACGACCACGACGACCACAACACCGCCGACGCCGTCGTGCACTCCGACGTCGACGACGACCACCACCACACCGGCTGCGCCCGCGAGCGACCAGCCGTCCGGGTCGGGGTCGAGTGGCGCGTCGGCGGGCAACACCCCATCGGGTGCGAACGCGGCAGCGGTAGGCGAGGGCGACTGCAAGTAGATTGACGGCATGCCAAGGGTTGCCGCGATCGACTGTGGAACGAACTCCATCCGCCTGCTGGTAGCGGACGTGACCAAGCGCGACGACGGCACGTCCTGGTTGCGGGACGTGCACCGCGAACAGCGGGTCGTCCGGCTCGGCCAGGGCGTGGACGCGACCGGCCGGCTGGCGCCCGAGGCGTTGGAGCGCACGCGGGTCGCGCTGGCCGACTACACCGCGATCCTGCGCCGCAAGGGCGCGGAGAGCGTGCGGATGGTGGCCACCTCGGCGACCCGCGACGCGAGCAACCGGGACGACTTCTTCGGCATGACGACGGCCGTGCTCGGCCAGCCGGCCGAGGTGATCACCGGCGACGAGGAGGCGCGGCTGTCGTTCACCGGCGCGGTCGGCGACCTCGACCCCGAGGACGGCCCGTTCCTCGTGATGGACGTCGGCGGTGGCTCGACCGAGCTCGTACTGGGCACGTGGGACGGCGTGACCGCCTCCCCCAGCGCGGCGCGGTCGGTCGACGTCGGCTGTGTGCGGATCACCGAGCGGTGCCTGCGCAGCGACCCGCCGACGCCCGAAGAGATCGCCGCGGCAACGGAAATGGCCGAGCAGGTCCTCGCCGACGCGTTCGCCGTGGTGCCCGTCGCCGAGGCGCGGACGTGGGTCGGCGTGGCCGGGACGGCGACCACGATCGGCGGTATCGCCCTGGATCTGCCGGAGTACGACTCGGACGCCATCCACCTGTCCCGGGTGCCGATGGACCGGCTGGCCGAGATCACCAAGAACCTGTTGTCGCTCAACCACGACGAGCGCGCGGCGATCCCCGTCATGCACCCCGGCCGGGTGGACGTGATCGGCGGCGGTTCGTTGGTCATCGACGTGATCGGCCGGCACCTGAGCGGCATCGGTGAGCTGGTCATCAGCGAGCACGACATCCTCGACGGGATCGCGCTGTCCCAGCTGTGACACCGGGTTGGCCGGAGAACGCAACTTTCGAACTGGACCAACCGGAGTAAATGCCCAACATCGTGACTGGTTTGTAACTCCAATGACCTCGGTGCCCAAGTTAACTTCCTCTCACCATGCGGGAGCTGGGGGCAATCGAGAGGGAGTCACATGCGGACACGCAAGGCCGCGCTCGTGGCGGTGCCACTGGCGTTATCGGTGGCGCTCACGGGATGTGGTGGTGACAAGAAGGACACCAGCAGCGGCCCCACCACCTCCGGCAACAGCGACGCGACCGTGTCGATCTACGGCACCCAGCCGCAGACGAACATGCTGCCGGCCAACGCCACCGACGCCGGTGCCGCCAAGTTCATCGAGGGCCTCTACTCCGGCCTGGTCGGGCTGCGGCCGGAGGACGGCAAGCCCTACAACCTGGTGGCCGAGTCGATCACCACCAGCGACTCCAAGACCTTCGACATCAAGATCAAGAAGGGCTGGAAGTTCCACGACGGCACCGAGGTCAAGGCCAAGAACTTCGTCGATGCCTGGAACTTCGCCGCCTACGGGCCGAACGCGCAGCTGGCGTCCGACTTCTTCGCCCAGATCGAGGGCTTCGACCAGGTCTTCACCGAGGACCCGGACGGCCCGGACGGCCCGCAGAAGCCGGCCACCCCGGCGCAGAAGACCATGTCCGGCCTGAAGGTCGTGAACGACTACGAGTTCACCGCCACGCTGTCCGCGCCGTCCTCGGTGTGGGACCAGAAGATCGGCTACCGGGTGTTCGCCCCGCTGCCGGACAAGTTCTTCACCATGACCCCGGACGAGTTCGCCAAGAACCCGATCGGCAACGGGCCGCTGAAGTTCGTCTCGTTCACGCCGAACTCCGAGATCCGGATGACCCGCAACGACGAGTACCCGGACGCCAGCAAGAAGGTCAGGTTCAAGACGCTGGTGATCAAGATCTACTCGTCGCAGGAGGCCGCGTACAAGGACCTGCTGTCGGACAAGCTCGACTTCATGGAGGCGCTGCCGCCGTCGGCCAAGGCGGGCGGCAAGTACAAGGCCGACCTGAAGGACCAGGTGCTGCAGGCCAACCTGCTCGGCATCGCGGCCCTGTCGGTGCCGGACTACCTGCCGGAGTACAAGAACCCGGACCTGCGGCACGCGCTTTCGCTGGCCATCAACCGGGAGCAGATCACCAAGACGGTGCTGAACGACACCTTCATCCCCGCTGACGGCTGGGTGCCGCCGGGCGTGGACGGCTACGAGCCCAACGTGTGCGCGGACTTCTGCAAGTACGACCCGGTCCGGGCCAAGGAGCTGCTGGCCAAGTCCGGCTTCACCGGCAAGGTGACCATCGCGTCCAATGCGGACGGTGGCCGCCGGGAGCCGCTGGAGGCGGCCTGCAACAGCATCAAGAACGCGCTGGGCATCGAGTGCACCTTCGTGCCGGCCACCGACTTCGGCCAGTTCCGCCAGATCATCGTCGGCCGCAAGCTGACCGGTCTGGGCCGCTCCGACTGGGGCGCGGACTACGCCTCGATCGAGAACTTCCTGAACCCGATCTTCCGCACCGGGGCCTCGTCCAACGACTCGAAGTGGAGCAACGCCGAGGTGGACGCGCTGCTGAAGAAGGGCGACTCCACCGCGGACAAGGCCGAGGCGCTGAAGTACTACCAGCAGGCGCACCACCTGCTGGTGAACGAGATGCCGAAGATCCCGACGTGGGTGGAGAAGGGCGTCGGGGCACGGTCGAAGAACCTCAAGTCGGCCCAGCTCAACTTCCGCCGCCAGCTCGAGTACGCCTCCGTCGAGCCCAAGTGACCCAGTGACCCTCGTGAGTGGCCGTGCCCGCGGGCGCGGCCACTCACGAGGGTTTTCGCTCCCACCAGCGTTTTCTAGGAGTGGCCATGGGTCGCTATCTGTTGCGGCGCCTTCTTCAGTTCGTCCCGGTGTTCATCGGGACGACTTTTCTCGTGTACCTGCTGGTCTGGGCGATCCCCGGGGACCCGTTCGCGGGGATGTGCGGGGAGCGGGAGTGCCCGGCCGCGTTCATCGCCGGCATGAACGAGAAGTTCGGTCTGGACCAGTCGGTTTTCGTGCAGTACTTCAGTTATCTCGGCCGGGTGCTGACCGGGGAGTTCGGCGAGACGTTCAACGGGCTGTCCATCGGCGAGCAGATCGGCGACGCCTACCCGGTGACCGTGCGGCTGGCGCTGGTCGCGGTGGCCATCCAGATCGTGATCGGCGGCATCGCGGGTGTGCTGACCGGGTTGAAGGGCCGGGGTTTCCTGGACAACCTGGTGCTGGTCGCCACGCTTTTCCTGATCTCCCTGCCGGTCTTCGTCACCGGGTCGATCCTGCAGATCGTGCTCGGTGTCCAGTGGGGGATCATCGACCCCACGGTCTCGTCCGACGCCTCGTTCGGTGAGCTGATCGTTCCCGGGTTCGTGCTCGGCAGCGTCTCGATGGCTTACGTGACAAGGCTGACGCGGACCTCCGTCACCGAGAACCGGCATGCCGACTTCGTCCGGACGGCCGTCGCGAAAGGACAGCCGCAGCGGCGCGTGGTCGGCGTGCACCTGCTGCGGAACTCGGCCATTCCGGTGATCACGTTCCTGGGCACCGACATCGGCAACCTGATGGGCGGCGCGGTGGTGACCGAGGGCGTGTTCAACATCAACGGCATCGGCGGGCTGATCTTCCGCAACGTGGCGGAGAAGGAAGGGTTCCTGGTCACCACCGTGGTGACCTTGCTGGTGCTGGTGTACCTCACCATGAGCCTGATCGTGGACCTGCTGTACGCCGTTCTCGACCCGAGGATCCGCTATGACTGACCCCGGCACCCCCGGACTGGAGACCTTCGCCGCGGCCGAGGTGGCCGACCTGGCGACGGCGGACGATTCGGCGCTGCAGCAACGGAAACCACGCAGCCTGTGGGGCGACGCGTGGGCCCAGCTGCGGCGCAAGCCGATGTTCTACGTCTCCAGCGTGATCATCCTGCTGGTGGTGCTGATGGCGTTCTTCCCCAGCCTGTTCACCTCGCGGGCGGCGGACTTCAACGACCTGAACCACCAGTCCGAGCCGCCGTCCGCGGACGCCTGGTTCGGATACTCGTTCCAGGGCTACGACATCTGGGCGCGGGCCATGCACGGCGCACGGGCGACGCTGATCGTCGGCCTGCTGGCGACGACCCTGACTGTCCTCATCGGATCGTTGATGGGCATCATCGCCGGGTTCTACGGGCGGCTGACCGACTCGTTCATCTCCCGGTTCGGCGACATCTTCGCCGGCCTGCCGTTCATCCTCGGCGCGATCGTCATCCTGACCACGCTCAACCCGCCGGGCACGACACCGAGCGAGGCCAGGATCGTCATCCAGGTGGTGGTGTCGATCGCGGTGCTGTCCTGGCCGGTGTCCATGCGGATCATGCGGTCGGCGACGATCGTGGCCAAGCAGCTGGACTACGTGAAGGCGGCACGGGCCCTGGGCGCGAGCACGCGGCGGATCATCTTCCGGCACATGCTGCCCAACACCGTCGCGCCGGTCCTGGTGTACGCCACGATCGCGTTGGGCGCGTTCATCGCGGCCGAGGCGACGCTGGCGTACCTGGGCATCGGGATCCGCCCGCCGGTCGTGTCCTGGGGTGTGATGATCAACGATGGCAAGGACTACGTGCAGACCTCACCGCACGAGCTGCTGTTCCCGGCCGGTCTGGTGACCATCACCGTGCTGGCCTTCGTCATGCTCGGCGACGCCGTTCGCGACGCCCTCGACCCCAAGTCACGGTAGGAGCTGGAAGTGTCTCCCGAAGATTCGCTTGCGGGATCGAGTTTCAACACGGTGTACGACGGGGAACAGGGTCAGTTCGTCGCCGCGCCGGAGCCGAGGAAAGGCCCATTGCTGGAGGTCGAGGACCTCAGGGTGGAGTTCCGCACCCGGGACGGTGTTTCGAGCGTCCTCAATGGAGTCTCGTACTCCATCGAGGCGGGCGAGACGCTGGCCGTGCTGGGCGAGTCGGGTTCCGGGAAAAGCGTCACCGCCCAGACGATCATGGGCATCCTGGACGTGCCGCCCGCGGTCGTCCTGGGCGGCGAGGTCCGCTTCCACGGTGAGAACCTTTTGGCGGCAAAGCCTTCGCGGCGGATGGCGGTCCGCGGCGAGGGCATCGCGATGATCTTCCAGGACGCGTTGTCGGCGTTGAACCCGGTGTTCACGGTCGGCTTCCAGATCGAGGAACAGCTGCGGGTCCGGCGCGGGATGAGCCGTGCCGACGCCCGCAGGCGCGCGATCGAGCTGCTGGACCTGGTGAAGATCCCGAACGCCAAGGGCCGGGTGAAGAACTACCCGCACGAGTTCTCCGGCGGGATGCGGCAGCGCGCGATGATCGCGATGTCGCTGGCGCTGGACCCCGAGCTGCTGATCGCGGACGAGCCGACCACCGCGCTGGACGTGACCGTGCAGGCCCAGATCATGGACCTGTTGCGGGACATCCAGCGGGAACGGGACATGGGCCTGATCCTGATCACCCATGACCTGGGGGTGGTCGCCGAGGTGGCCGACCGGATCGCGGTGATGTACGCGGGCCGGATCGTCGAGCAGGCCGATGTCTTCGCGCTGTTCCGGGAACCCCGGCACCCCTACACCGAGGCGTTGCTGGCTTCGCTGCCGCGCCTGGACCTCAAGGGCCAGGAGCTGACCGCGATCAAGGGCCTGCCGCCGAGCCTGGCCAGAATCCCGCCCGGCTGCCCGTTCCATCCACGATGCGCGCGGGCAAAGGACGTGTGCACAAAGGACGTTCCGGAGTTCCGCCGGCTGCCGGGCGACCGGTTCTCGGCCTGTCACTTCGCGGAGGAGCTGGTCCGCCATGGCTGAGGCCATTCTCGAGGTGCGCGACCTGGTCAAGTACTTCCCGGTCCGGGTCGGCGTGCTGTTCAAGCGCACGATCGGGCAGGTGAAGGCGGTCGACGGGGTCTCGTTCGACCTCTACAAGGGCGAGACCCTCGGCGTCGTGGGCGAGTCGGGCTGCGGGAAGTCCACGCTGGCCCAGGTGCTGATGCGGCTCGAGCCGCCGACCGCGGGCACGGCCCGGTTCGAGGGCCGGGACATGTTCGCGCTCAACGGTGCCGAGCTGCGCAAGCTGCGCCGGGACATCCAGATCGTGCTTCAGGACCCGTACACCTCGCTCAACCCGCGGATGACCGTCGGCGACATCATCGGCGAGCCGTTCGAGATCCACCCCGAGGTGGCGCCCAAGGGGTCCCGCGAGGGCAAGGTGCGCGAGCTGCTGGACCTGGTCGGGCTCAACCCGGAGCACATCAACCGCTACCCGCACCAGTTCTCCGGCGGCCAGCGCCAGCGGATCGGCATCGCCCGCGCGCTGGCCCTGCGGCCCAAGGTGATCATCTGCGACGAGCCGGTGTCCGCATTGGACGTGTCGATCCAGGCCCAGGTGATGAACCTGCTCGGCGAGCTGCAGCGGGACCTGGGTCTGTCCTATGTGTTCATCGCGCACGACCTGTCGGTGGTCCGGCACCTGTCCGACCGGGTCGCGGTGATGTACCTGGGCAAGATTGTCGAAGTCGGCACCGAGGACGAAATTTACAGCCAGCCGTGCCATCCCTACACGCAGGCGCTGCTTTCCGCTGTTCCGGTGCCGGATCCGCAGCTGCGCGGCCGCCGGGAGGTGATCCGGCTGGCGGGTGATGTGCCCAGTCCGGTCAATCCACCCTCCGGATGTCGGTTCCGCACGAGGTGCTGGAAGGCGCAGGATGTCTGCGCAGAGCACGAACCAGAGCTGATCACCCGGGTGGCGGGGCACCCGAGCGCCTGCCACTTCGCGGAGGCGCAGGTCGTCGTTCCGTAGCAAAGGAGAGTTCGTGAGACGTAAGACCGCGTTGGCGGTAGCGGTGTTACCGCTGTACGCCACGCTGACCGCGGTCGCGGCACCCGCCGCGTCGGCGTTACCCGCACTGTCCGGCAAGACCGTCGAGTACAGCGTCCTGGCCTCGGACGCGAGCGGCACCGCCGCCATCGAGGCCGCCGCCCGTGCCGCTGGGGGAACCGTTGTCGCCAGCAACAAGGCCGTCGGCCTGATCACCGTCTCCGCCCCCGAGAAGGGTTTCACCGAGCGTGTCAGCCGGTCACGGGGAGTCTTCTCGGCCTCCCGGACCCGTCCGGTCGGCTACGCGCCCAAGGCGGCTCCCGCTCCACGCCCCGACGCCGTGGAGAAGGAAGGTGTCGGCGCCTCGAACAAAGCCCCGGCACAACAACAAAAGGCCGCCAGGACCGCGGGCATGGACCCGTTGGACGACAAGCTGTGGGGCCTGACCTCCGTCCGCGCGGACCTCGCGCGCACCAAGACCATCGGCGACAAGCGGGTCAAGGTCGGGATCCTGGACACCGGTGTGGACGGCAACCACCCCGATATCAAGCCCAACTTCGACAAGGCGCTGTCCCGCAACTTCACCCGGGACATGCCGTTCGACGAGCTGGGCCAGGTGTTCGACGGGCCCTGTGAGTTCCGAGGCTGCGTCGACCCGGCGGACTGGGACGACAACGGGCACGGCACGCACGTGGCCGGCACGATCGCCGCGGCCGCCGACGGTTTCGGTGTTTCCGGGGTGGCCCCTGGCGTGACGATCGTCAGCATCCGCGGCGGCCAGGACTCCGGCACGTTCTTCCTGCAGTCCGTTGTGGACGCGATGACGTACTCCGGGGACGCGGGCCTGGACGTGGTGAACATGTCCTTCTTCACCGACCCCTGGCTGTACAGCTGCGACAACAACCCGGCCGACACCCCGGAACAGCAGGCGCAGCAGCGAACCATCAAGACCGCGACCTTCCGTGCGATGAACTACGCGTACCAGCACGGCGTTACTCAGGTCGTGTCGCTGGGCAACCAGCACTCGGACCTCGGGGCGCCGCAGGACGACGCGTCCAGCCCCAACTTCCCGGCCGGCACAGCGCATCCACGCAAGATCGACAACGCGACCTGCCTGTCGCTGCCGATCGAGGGCCCGCACAGCATCGGCGTCTCGTCGCTCGGCCCGACCGGGAAGAAGGCCGACTACTCGAACTACGGCCTGGAGCAGATCTCGGTGTCCGCACCGGGTGGCTTCTTCCGGGACGGCTTCGGCACTCCGTGGTACCGCACGCTCGAGAACGAGATCCTGTCCACAATGCCCCGCAACGTGGCGCTGGCGGCCGGGCTCATCGACGCGGGCAACAACATCACGCCCGCGGGCGTGACGGCCGGTATCCAGAAGGCGACCAAACCGGACGGTACGGTCGGCTTCTACCAGTGGCTGCAGGGAACCTCGATGGCCTCCCCGCACGCCGCCGGTGTCGCGGCGCTGATTGTCAGCCAGTACGGGAAATACTCCGGTGGCCAAGTAACGATGAACCCCGATCGGGTGCAAAAAGTTATTGAGGGCACGGCTTTCAAGACACCGTGCCCCACACCGCGTACGGTCGACTACCTCAAGGAAGGACGCGACGCGTCCTTCACCGCGACCTGCGAGGGCGATGTGCAGTTCAACGGTTTCTACGGACACGGCCAGGTGGACGCCTACGCCGCCGTGACGAGGGGAGCAGAGTTCCTGTGAGGAAGACACTGATCGCGGCATCGGCGTTGCCGTTGCTGCTGACGCTCGCGGTCGTCCCGACCGCCGCGGCGGCCCCGGCCCTGTCCGGCAAGACAGTGGAGTACAACGTTCTGGCCGCTTCGGAGAACGGCGCCGAGGCCGCCGCGCAGGCCGTGCGCGCGGCCGGCGGCACCGTGGTGAAGCGCAACGACGAGGTCGGTCTGCTGACCGTCAGCGCGCCGGAGAACGGCTTCACCCAGCGGATGTCCCAGTCCCGCGCGGTGTTCTCGGCCGCGCGCTCGCGGTCGGTGGGCAAGGCGCCGGACAGCAAGCCGGCCCCGGCCCGCAACAAGGTGGAGAAGGAAGGCTCCGGCAAGACCGACAAGAACAAGGCGGCCAAGCCGGTCGGCAACGACCCCCTGGACGACGGCCAGTGGGGACTCAAGTCCGTGCGGTCGGACCTGGCGCGCACCAAGCAGCCCGGTGACAAGCGGGTCAAGGTCGGCATCATCGACACCGGTGTGGACGGCAGCCACCCGGACATCAAGCCGAACTTCGACAAGGCGCTGTCGCGCAACTTCACCCGGGACATCCCGGTCGACGAGCTGGGCCAGGAAGTCGACGGCCCATGTGAGTACCGCGGCTGCGTCGACCCGTCCGATGTGGACAACGGCGGGCACGGCACGCACGTCGCCGGCATCATCGCCGCGGCGGCCAACGGCTTCGGTCTTTCGGGTGTGGCCCCGGGCGTGACGATCGTCAACGTCCGCGCCGGCCAGGACAGCGGGTTCTTCTTCCTGCAGCCGACGGTCGACGCGTTGACCTACGCCGGTGACGCGGGCCTCGACGTGGTCAACATGTCGTTCTATGTGGACCCGTGGCTGTACAACTGCGACAACAACCCGGCCGACACCCCGGAGCAGCAGGCCCAGCAGCGGACCATCAAGACCGGGATGATCCGCGCGCTGAACTACGCGCACCGCAAGGGCGTCACCCTGATGTCCGCGTACGGCAACGAGCACACCGACAGCGGCAAGCCGCAGCCGGATGCCACCAGCCCGGACTACCCGGCCAACACCGCGCACCCGCGCACTGTCGACAACAGCACCTGCCTGTCGATGCCGTCCGAGGGCCCGCACGTGCTCAACGTGTCCTCCTTCGGCCCGTCGCAGGCCAAGGCCGACTACTCCACCTACGGCCTGGAGAACATCTCGGTGTCCGCCCCGGGCGGCTACTTCCGGGACGGCTTCGGCACCCCGTGGTTCCGCAGCCTGGACAACGAGATCCTGTCCACCTACCCGCTGAACGTCGCGCAGACCGAGGGCCTCGTCGACGCCGCGGGCAACGTCACTCCCGACGGCGTAGCCGCGGGCGTGAAGGTGCTGAACAAGGACGGCGCCCTGGCCGTGTACCGCCCGCTGCAGGGCACCTCGATGGCCTCGCCGCACGCGACCGGTGTGGCGGCGCTGATCGTGAGCCAGTACGGCAAGTACAGCGGTAACAAGGTTTCCATGGACCCGGACAAGGTCGAGCGCGTCCTCGAGGGCACTGCCGCGAAGATCCCGTGCCCGACCCCGCGGACGGTGGACTACCTGAAGGAGGGTCGCGACGCTTCCTACACCGCGACCTGTGAGGGCACTTTGGACTTCAACGGGTTCTACGGTCATGGCGCTGTTGACGCCTGGGCCGCGGTGACCCGTGGAGCCGAGTTCCTGAAGTAGTTCGTGTTCTAGCCGGAGGCCCTTCCCTTTGTGGGGAGGGCCTCCGGCGTGTCCTGGGGCCGCCTGAATGGGTGGGGGCGCCGCGATTGTGCCTGCTGGAATGAAACGGCATTAACCGGGGATGGATGCGGTGATGAAGGTGGCGAGGTCTGCCGATTGTTGTAGGCGGGATGGCTCGTGGATGTACATCATGTGGCCAGCCTCGTAGTACTTCGTCTCGATGTTCGTGCGCAGCTCGACGGGGATTGGCAAGTGCGCCAGCACATGTTCGGCGGCGTAGTAAGGGGTGGCGCCGTCGGTGTAGCCCGAGGCGACGTGGACCTTCAGGTGGTTGTTGGCGCGCATGGCGGAGGCGAGTTTCTTGGCCACTGTGACGGTGGCGTTCTCGAACTCCTTGAAGGACCAGGGGTGTACGTTGCCGGTGAGGATCTCGTACGGGATGTCGTTGTGGTAGTTGAGTTCTGAGCGGACGTAGTGGTTGAGGGCGGCGGTGAAGGGGCCGAGGATCGCCGAGTAGGAGGGGTCTTCGGCGAACCGCTCCCGGGCGTAGTCCTCTTCCCAGCCAACGAAACGGCCGTCCAGCCGGCCGGCGACCTGGCGCCTGGAGCGCAGCAGCTCGGTGAAGAACCGGACGTGCTCGATCCGGAGGTCGACCCGGTCGACGTAGTCGGCGGACAGGCCGGTGAGGGCGGCAATTCGGTCCACAATGGACTGGCGGTCGGTCAGGCGAGATCCGCGTTCCAGCGCCATCAGGTAGTCCCGGGAGGCGAACTCCTCGGCCTCGGCGAGGACTTCTGACAGCGGGCGCGACCCGTGCAGCCCGTGGTAGTGCGCGATGGCGGCGTATGTGGGTAGGTACAGCACGTAGGGGAGGTCATTGCCCTCCGAGAAGTCCACTGTGCCGTAGTCCAAAATGGACGAGATCAGCATGACGCCGTTGAGGTACATCCCGTGCTGGGTCTGCAGGTGCTCGGCCAGGCCCGCCGCGCGCAGGGTTCCGTAGGACTCGCCGGCCAGGAACTTGGGCGAAAGCCACCGTGCGTGCCTGGAGGTCCACAGGCGGATGATCTCGCCCACCGATTCGAGGTCCGCCTTGAACCCGTGGTAGTCGCCGGGCTTCTCGCCCTTCACGGCGCGGGAGTAGCCGGTCGACACCGGGTCGATGAACACCAGGTCGGTGACCTTGAGCAGGGACTCGTGGTTGTCCACGAGGGAGTAGGGCGGGGAGGCCAGGGTGCCCGCGTCGCCCATGACGACCCGGCGGGGGCCGAACACGCCGAGGTGCAGCCACACGCTGGAGGAGCCCGGGCCGC
>CBIMJO010000108.1:0-12954 GCA_966244135.1 uncultured Actinocrispum sp.
GCGACCTCCGGCCCGGGCGCGACCAACCTGGTGACCCCGCTGGCCGACGCCAACATGGACTCGGTCCCGGTCGTGGCGATCACCGGTCAGCAGACCCGGGCGCTCATCGGCACCGACGCCTTCCAGGAGGCGGACATCTGCGGCATCACCCTGCCGATCACCAAGCACAACTTCCTCGTCACCGATCCGGCGGAGATCCCGCGGACGATCGCCGAGGCGTTCCACCTCGCCGCCACCGGCCGACCCGGCCCGGTGCTCGTCGACATCCCCAAGGACGTGCTGCAGGAGACCACCTCGTTCTCCTGGCCGCCCGAGATCCACCTGCCCGGTTACCGGCCGACGACCCGGCCGCACGGCAAGCAGGTGCGCGAGGCCGCCAAGCTCATCGCGCAGGCCCGGCGCCCGGTGCTCTACGTGGGCGGCGGCGTCATCAAGGCCGGCGCCTCCGAGGAACTGCGCCGGCTCGCCGAGCTGACCGGCATCCCGGTGGTGACCACGCTGATGGCGCGCGGGGCGTTCCCCGACTCGCACCCCCAGCACCTCGGCATGCCCGGCATGCACGGTTCGGTCGCCGCGGTCGGCTGCCTGCAGCGCTCCGACCTGATCATCGCGCTGGGCGCCCGGTTCGACGACCGGGTGACCGGCAAGCTCGACTCGTTCGCGCCCGAGGCGCAGGTCGTGCACGCGGACATCGACCCGGCGGAGATCTCCAAGAACCGCAAGGCCGATGTGCCGATCGTGGGTGACTGCAAGGAGATCATCGTCGAGCTGATCACCGCGGTGCAGGCCGAGCGCGAGCGCGGGCACGCGGACCTGACCGCCTGGTGGGCGCAGATCGACGGCTGGCGCAAGACGTTCCCGGCCGGGTACGAGTGGCCGTCGGACGGCACGCTGTCCCCGCAGTACGTGATCGAGCGGATCGGCCGGCTGGTCGGCCCGGACGCGATCTACACCGCGGGCGTCGGCCAGCACCAGATGTGGGCCGCCCAGTTCATCCAGTACGAGAACCCGGCGACCTGGATCAACTCCGGTGGTCTCGGCACGATGGGCTTCGCGGTCCCGGCCGCCATGGGCGCCAAGTTCGGCATGCCGGACAAGGAGGTCTGGGCGATCGACGGCGACGGCTGCTTCCAGATGACCAACCAGGAGCTGGCCACCTGCGCCATCGAGGGCGCGCCGATCAAGGTCGCCGTGATCAACAACGGCAACCTGGGCATGGTCCGCCAGTGGCAGAACCTCTTCTACTCCGAGCGGTACTCCAACACCGACCTGGGCACGCACAAGCACCGCATCCCGGACTTCACGCTGCTGGCCGAGGCGCTGGGCTGCGCGGGCCTGCGGTGCGACTCGCGCGACCAGGTCGACGCCACCATCAAGCGGGCCATGGACATCAACGACCGCCCGGTGGTGATCGACTTCGTGGTCGGCAAGGACGCCCAGGTGTGGCCGATGGTCGCGGCGGGCACCGGCAACGACGAGATCATGGCCGCGCGCGGGATCCGCCCGCTGTTCGACGAGGATGAGATCTGACATGTCCAAGCACACCCTCAGCGTTCTCGTCGAGAACAAACCCGGTGTCCTGGCCCGGGTGGCCGGCCTGTTCTCCCGGCGCGGCTTCAACATCGAGTCGCTCGCGGTCGGGCCGACCGAGCATCCGGACGTGTCGCGGATGACCATCGTGGTCGCCGTCGACGAGCTGCCGCTGGAGCAGGTGACCAAGCAGCTCAACAAGCTGGTGAACGTGATCAAGATCGTGGAGCTGGAGCCGGCCTCCGCCGTGCAGCGCGAACTGCTGCTGGTCAAGGTCCGGGCCGACGCCACCGTGCGCAGCCAGGTGCTCGAGACGGTGCAGCTGTTCCGGGCCAAGGTCGTCGACGTCTCGCCAGAGGCCCTGACTATCGAGGCGACCGGTACGTCGGACAAGATTGAGGCACTGCGCCGAATGCTCGAGCCGTACGGGGTGCGTGAGATGGTGCAGTCCGGAATGGTCGCGATCGGTCGCGGCCCACGGTCGATCACCGCTACCGCGGTGCGGTAAAGATCCCTACAGGTTAAGGAAACACGAAAAGCGATGAGTGTCGAGATCTTTTACGACGACGACGCCGACCTCGGTGTGCTGCAGGACAAGAAGGTAGCGGTCATCGGCTACGGCAGCCAGGGCCACGCGCACGCCCTGAGCCTGCGTGACTCCGGTGTGGACGTCCGAATCGGACTCCCGGAGGGTTCCAAGTCCCGGCCCAAGGCCGAGGAGCAGGGCCTGCGCGTGCTGACCCCGGCGGAGGCGGCGGCCGAGGCGGACATCGTGATGATCCTCGCCCCGGACACCAAGCAGAAGAAGATCTACGACGAGGACATCGCCCCGAACCTGCGGGCGGGCAACGCGATCGCCTTCGGCCACGGCTTCAACATCCGCTACGGCCTGATCCAGCCGGCCGCGGACATCGACGTGTTCATGATCGCCCCCAAGGGCCCGGGCCACCTGGTCCGCCGCCAGTTCGTCGACGGCAAGGGCGTGCCCTGCCTGATCGCCATCGAGCAGGACGCGAGCGGCAACGCGCAGGCGCTGGCCCTGGCCTACGCCAAGGGCATCGGCGGCAGCCGCGCGGGCGTCATCAAGACGACGTTCAAGGAGGAGACCGAGACCGACCTGTTCGGTGAGCAGGCCGTGCTCTGCGGTGGCACCTCCGCGCTGGTCCAGACCGGTTTCGAGGTGCTCACCGAGGCGGGCTACGCCCCGGAGATCGCGTACTTCGAGGTGCTGCACGAGCTCAAGCTGATCGTGGACCTGATGTACGAGGGCGGCATCGCCCGGATGCGCTACTCGGTGTCGGACACCGCCGAGTACGGCGACGTGACCCGTGGCCCGCGGGTGATCAACCCCGCGGTCAAGGAGGAGATGAAGCGGATCCTCGGCGAGATCCAGGACGGCACCTTCGCCAAGGAGTGGGTGGCCGAGGACGCCGCCGGGCGCCCCACCTTCACCAAGCTGCAGTCCGAGGGCGAGCAGCACCCGATCGAGGAGGTCGGCCGCAAGCTTCGTGGCCTGATGTCCTGGGTGGACCGCCCGATCACCGAAACCGCCTGAGCCATTTGTCCGGTCGGCGCGCCGTGCTTCTCGGGGAGTGCGGCGCGCCGGCGCTTGTCCGGGGCCAGGCCGGCAATTCCACCGAAACGTCGATCCGGTAAGGCATTTGTCAATGCCGTCGCGAGTGTCCGGATTCTGGGCGATAACCTTGCGTCATGGGTAGTGACAGCGCGCCGATCTATGACGACAAAGCGCATGTACGCGGCGAACTCGACCTTTCCGGGGCGAACTGGGAGCGCGCGGCGATGCCGGGCGACGACCCCGACGGGGAGTTCGTGGAGTTCGCGTTCGTCGGGCACACGGACGGCGTGACCTACACGGCGATGCGCAACTCCAAGCACCCCGACGGAACCGTGCTGGTGTTCACCCCCACGGAGTGGGACGCGTTCCTGAAGGGCGCGCGAGCAGGGGAGTTCGACGGCCCCAGTTAGTGGTCAGTCACTGGTCCCGGCATCTGGGAGGCGTGTTCCATCTCGCAGTCGTAGCTGTGACTGAATCGCTCACGAGGGCGTGGCCACAGGCTTTACACTCTCGAAACGTCCGGGCACGAAGAAGTGACCGCTGACCGTCCTGGCCTTCCTGTAGCGAACTTGGAGCCGTTGCCGTGACTGCAACAACCGGTCGACCCGTCGTCCTGATCGCGGAGAAACTCGCACCGTCCGTGCTGGACGTGTTCGGCGAGGAGGTCGAGGTCCGCCACGTGGACGGGACGGACCGGTCCGCGCTGCTCTCCGAGGTCGCGAACGCCGACGCGCTGCTGGTCCGGTCGGCGACCCAGGTCAACGCCGAGGTCCTGCAGGCCACCGCCCGGCTCAAGGTCGTCGCCCGCGCGGGTGTCGGCCTGGACAACGTCGAGGTGCCGGCCGCGACCGAGCGCGGTGTGCTCGTGGTCAACGCGCCCACCTCGAACATCGTGTCGGCGGCCGAGCACGCGGTGGCGTTGCTGCTGGCCGTCGCGCGCCGGGTGCCCGCGGCCAACCAGAGCCTGCAGGCCGGCGAGTGGAAGCGCAGCGCGTACTCGGGCGTCGAGATCAACGGCAAGACCGTGGGTGTGGTCGGCCTGGGCAAGATCGGCCAGCTGTTCGCCGCGCGGCTGCAGGCGTTCGGCGCCGAGATCATCGCCTACGACCCGTACGTCTCCGCCGTGCACGCCGCCCAGCTGGGCATCGAACTGGTCGAGCTGGACGAGCTGCTCGGCCGCGCCGACGTGATCTCGGTGCACCTGCCCAAGACGCCGGAGACCAAGGGCCTGATCAACGCCGAGCGGCTGGCGCGCACCAAGAAGGGCGTCATCATCGTCAACGCCGCCCGCGGTGGCCTGATCGACGAGGCCGCGCTGGCCGACGCGATCAAGAGCGGCCAGGTCGGCGGCGCGGGCATCGACGTGTTCGTCACCGAGCCCACCACCGAGAGCCCGCTGTTCGGCCTGCCGAACGTGGTCGTCACCCCGCACCTGGGTGCTTCGACCGCCGAGGCGCAGGACCGCGCCGGGACGGACGTCGCCAAGTCGGTGCTGCTCGCGCTGCGCGGCGATTTCGTACCCGATGGGGTGAACGTGGACGGTGGCGTGGTCGGCGAGGTCGTCCAGCCGTGGCTGCCGCTCACCCAGAAGCTCGGCCTCGTGCTTTCCGCGCTGGGCAACGGCACCCCCGCCTCGATCACCGTCGAGGTGCGCGGCGAACTGTCCAATGAGGACGTCTCCATCCTGCAGCTGGCCGCGCTGCGCGGGGCGTTCCACGGCCTGGTCGAGTCGCAGGTGACGTTCGTCAACGCGCCGCGGCTGGCGCAGGAGCTGGGCGTCGAGGTCGGCCTGGTCAAGGAGCCGGAGAGCGCCGCGCACCGCAGCCTGGTCACGCTGCGCGCGGTCTACGCCGACGGCGAGACCCTGGACGTGTCCGGCACGGTGTCCAGCGTCTCCCGGGTGGAGAAGCTGGTCGGCATCAACGGCCGCAGCTTCGACCTGCGCGCCGAGGGCAGCCTGCTGGTGCTGGAGTACCCGGAGCGCCCGGGCGTGATGGGCACCGTCGGCACCCTGCTGGGTGAGGCCGGGATCAACGTCGAGGCCGCGCAGATCTCCCAGTCGACCACCGGCAACGAGGCCTACATGCTGCTGCGCGTCGACCGTCAGGTGGACAAGTCGGTGCTCGACTCGATCGGCCTGAGCGTCGGCGCCCACCACGTCCGCTCGGTCGACTTCTAAGGAGGCCGAACCCCCGGTGTGGCGGCTTTCGCCACATCGGGGTACACACCCCCGTTTGGGCTAGGCGGCTCACCCGTTTCGCCGATATGTTGCTTTCCGGTGTCGATCGGACGCGGAGAGTGAGGCGGGGCAGTGGGATCCAGACGGCGTCCGGTCGTCGCGATGCTGGGGTTCGCCCTGGTCGCGAGCATGGCCAGTGCGGGAACGGCGATCAGCGCGCCCACCACGTACCCGCTTGCCCGAAGCGTGCCCACCACGCTGGAACTGCCGCCGTCGACGGCCGGCAAGGTCTCGCCGCGGGTCGCTGAGCACGGCCCTGTCACGGCCTTCGTCGAGTTCGACCACCGTGCCGGGATCGACGCGTACAACGAGGCCCGCAGCGCCGAAGCCGCGAAGTCCACGGTCCAGGAGATCGACGCCCTCGCCGAACGGCTGAGCGGCACCCTGCGCGCCCGCGACGACAGCGCCCGCATGCTCTACCGGACCGCGAACGCGGTCGCCGGCATGGCCGTCGTCGGTGACGCGGCCGCGATCCGGGACCTCGCCGCCCGGCCGGAGGTCCTGTCGGTCAGCCCGATCGTGCCCAAGACCCGGACCAACGCCAGCGCCGTGCAGGTCACCAAGACCCTCAACGCCTGGCAGCAGACCGGGAAGCTCGGCGACCACATCCGGATCGGCGTCATCGACGACGGCATCGACTACACGCACGCGGACTTCGGCGGTCCCGGCACGGCCCAGGCCTACGACGCCATCGACCGGACCAAAGCGGACCCGTCGTTCTTCCCGACCGCCAAGGTGATCGGTGGCACGGACCTGTCCGGTGACAACTACGACTCGTCCGGGTCGCTGGGCCCGAAGACGCCCACACCCGACCCGAACCCGTTGGCCTGCGGGGAACACGGCACGCACGTCGCCGGAACCGCGGCAGGCTACGGAGTCAACGCCGACGGGACAGCGTTCCAGGGCGACTACACGAAGCTCACCGCACAGTCCCTGACGGACATGCGGATCGGCCCGGGAACGGCGCCCAAGGCCTCGCTGTACGCGATCAAGGTGTTCGGCTGCATGGGATCCACCGCGCTGACCCCGCAGGCGATGGACTGGACCCTCGACCCCGACGGCAACGGCGACTACGCCGACCGCCTCGACGTGGTGAACATGTCGCTGGGCAGCGACTTCGGCGCCCCGGACGACCCGGACAGCCTGTTCGTCCGGAAACTGGCCCGCAACAACGTTCTCCCGGTGATCTCCGGCGGGAACGGCGGCGACGTCTACGACATCGGCGGCGCACCCGGGTCCACGCCAGAGGCGCTGACCGTTGCCAGCACACGCGATCCGTTCGTCCTGCGGGACGCGGCCGACGTGATCGCGCCGGCGGACGTGGCCGGTCCGGTGGGCGGCCAGTACAGCCAGGCGTTCACCGGGTTCGACAAGCTGGACCTGACCAAGCCGGTCGTGACGATGTCCGACCCGTCCAACAAGGACGGTTGCCGGAAGTTCTCCGACCAGGACAAGGCGGCCGTGGCGGGCAAGTTCGTCTGGCTGGACTGGGACGACGAGGACGCCACCCGGCGGTGCGGGTCGGCGATCCGCGCGAACAACGCGAAACAGGCCGGTGCGGCGGGTGCGCTGCTGCCGTCGGGCACCGACCAGTTCGCCGCGGGCATCGCGGGCATCGACAGCCTGCCGATGTTCCAATTCACCGCCACCGCAACGAAACCGCTGCTGACCGCGCTGCCGGCCGGGACGCTCCAGGTCCGGCTGGCCGGGGCGAAACGCGCCAGCCTGAAGACCTTCTCGCCGGAGATCACCGACACGCCAAGCGTGTTCACCTCGCGAGGGGTGCGAGGCCCCGCGGTGAAGCCGGATGTGGCCGCACCCGGCGACACGATCGCGTCGGCGTTGCGCGGCAGCGGCAACCAGGTCCTCTCGATCAGCGGCACCTCGATGGCCGCGCCGCACGTGACCGGGGTCGCCGCGCTGGTCCGGCAGGCGCATCCGGACTGGACGGCCGAAGAGGTCAAGGCGGATGTGATGAACACCGCCGACGGTGATGTCCACACCGGACCGAACGGCGCGGAGCTGGCGCCGCAACGGGTCGGTGTGGGCCGGGTGGACGCGCAGTCCGCTGTGGACAATCAGGTGCTGGCGATGTCGATGGACCTGCCCGGCGCGGTCGGGGTCTCGTTCGGCACGGTCGAGGCCGCCTCGCGCACCTCGGTGACCCGCACGGTCAAGGTCGTGAACAAGGGCTCGCGCACGGCCGAGTTCGCCGTTTCCTACCAGGACGTCACGAAGATGCCGGGCGTGCGCTACGAGGTCACGCGCGGGCCGGTCCGGGTCGGCCCGCGCAGCGCCGTCCCGGTCTCGGTGACGTTGCGCATCGACGATCCGGCCGCACTGCGCAAGACCATCGACCCGACCGTCGCGCCCATCCAGAACGATCTGAAGCGGCAGTTCGTCGCGGACGCGTCCGGGCGTTTGGTACTGACCCCGAGCACGGGCAGCGCGCTGCGGCTGCCGGTGTACGCGGCGCCGAAACCGGTCGCGCGGATCAGCACCGAGGAGAACGTCAAGTTCGACAGCCGCGATGTGGGCCTGTTGCCGTTGCGCGGCAAGGGAATCGACCAGGGCGAGGGTACGCAGGCGTACCGGTCGCTGATCAGCGTGCTCGAGCTGCAGTCGGTGTCCCCGCAGCTGCCCGCGTGCCGCCGCAACCTGACAAAAGGTTGCACTGTCAACGATTCCGCCAAGGGCGGCGATCTTCGGTACGTTGGAGTGGCGTCCACCGCCCCATACGCGATCGAACACGGCACGCCCGACAAGGCGCTGATCGCGTTCGGCATCGCCACCTGGGGCAACTGGTACAACCTGGGCAGCAACCTGATTCCGTACGTGGACATGGACACCAACGGCGACGGGACGGCAGACTTCGAGTCGCTGGTGACCAAGCTCACCGGTACCGACGTGTGGGTGGTGAACACAGTGGACCTGGCCAAGCCGGGCAACCCCACGGTGTCGCGCACCCCGCTCAACGGCCTGCTCGGTGACGTCGACACCAACGTGTTCGACACGAACGTCGCCGTGCTGCCGGTGCCGCTCAAGGCCATCGGCGTGGACGTGACCAAGCCCTCCGCGCGGATCACGTACTCCGTGGGGATGGCCGGGTTCTACGTCGCGCCGGGCGACGACAGCGGACTGGTGGACAGCGTCGGCCCGGTGTCGTTCGACCCGCTCAAACCCGGCCTGCGCGCCACCGGCAACGGCGAGGACGCGCTCGTGTTCGGCGCCAAGCCCGGCACCGCCCTGTCCATCAGGCGAGACCGGACGTCACTGGCCGCCGACAAACCCGCGGGGATATTGGTGTTGAATCACCACAATGCCACGGGCAATCGTGCCTCAGTGGTGCGGATTCCCGGTCCTTGAGATGTCCGTACACCGAACGGGGGACCCCGCAAGTGTGGTCGAGGTACGGATGATCGGGTGGGTGCGGGTAGCCTTCCCTGAACTGTGTGGCCCGATGTCAGGGCCTGTATCCACGGAGGTGTGTTCATGCGGCTCGCGGTGATCCCCGGTGACGGGATCGGGCCGGAAGTGATCGCTGAGGCCCTCAAGGTCCTCAACGAGGTCGTGCCTTCCGCTGAGATCACGCGCTACGACCTCGGCGCCGCCCGGTGGCACGCGACCGGGGAGCTGCTGCCCGAGTCGGTGCTGGGCGAGCTCCGGGAGCACGACGCCATCCTGCTCGGCGCGGTCGGTGATCCCTCCGTTCCCAGCGGGATCCTGGAGCGCGGGCTGCTGCTGCGGCTGCGGTTCGAGCTCGACCACCACGTCAACCTGCGCCCGGCGCGGCTCTACCCGGGTGTGCGCAGCCCGCTGGCCGACCCTGGCGACATCGACATGGTCGTTGTGCGTGAGGGCACTGAAGGCCTGTACGCCGGCAACGGCGGCCTGCTGCGCAAGGACACCCCGCACGAGATCGCGACCGAGGTCAGCGTGAACACGTCGTTCGGCGTGGAGCGTGTGGTCCGGGACGCGTTCGCGCGTGCGTCGGCCCGTCCACGCAAGCACTTGACCTTGGTGCACAAGACGAACGTGCTGACCCACGCCGGTTCGCTGTGGTCACGCGTGGTCGAAGAGGTCTCCCTGCAGCACCCCGACGTGACCGTCGCGTACCAGCACGTGGACGCCACCACCATCCACATGGTGACCGACCCCAGCCGGTTCGACGTGATCGTCACGGACAACCTGTTCGGCGACATCCTGACGGACCTCGCGGCCGCGGTGACCGGTGGCATCGGCCTCGCGGCCAGCGGCAACCTGGACATCACCCGGCGCAACCCGAGCATGTTCGAGCCCGTGCACGGCAGCGCGCCGGACATCGCGGGCCAGGGCATCGCCGACCCGACCGCCGCGGTGCTGTCGGTGGCCCTGCTGCTGGACCACCTCGGCGAGCGCGAGGCCGCCCGCCGGATCGAGGCCTCCGTCGCGTTCGACCTCGCGACCCGCGACCACTCCTCACCCGGTGGCACCTACGCCATCGGCGACCGGCTGGCCGCGCTCGTCTCGTCGAACACCTCCACGCGTACCACGGCGTAGGGT
Source organism: uncultured Actinocrispum sp. (assembly GCA_966244135.1). Lineage (GTDB taxonomy): Bacteria > Actinomycetota > Actinomycetes > Mycobacteriales > Pseudonocardiaceae > Kibdelosporangium. The sequence continues at coordinate 9,888 of CBIMJO010000108.1, forward strand.
CGTTCGCTGCTTTGAAAGGCCGTCCCCCTCGTTGGGGGCGGCCTTTCGCGTATCTCAGCGCGTCTCAGAGCGTGGGAATGCCAGACCGGGTGTTGGTACGGCGGGTGGGGGTGTGGCAGTATGCCGAACGTGACCGCGTATGCCGTGATCATTATCGACCAGCGCGCTGGGTAGTTCGAAGTCCTCGAACCCGGCGCGCCGACCTCTCGCATCCTGCGGGAGGTTTTTTGTTTTTCCGCCTTACCCACACTCCCACCACCAGGAGAACCCCGTGACCCGCACGACCCCGGCCGGCACCCCGCTCGGCGACGACTTCCACGTGTACGACACGACGTTGCGCGACGGGGCCCAGCGGGAGGGCATCACGTACTCCGTCGCCGACAAGCTCGCGGTCGCCCGACATCTGGACGACCTGGGCGTGGGGTTCATCGAGGGCGGCTGGCCGGGCGCGCTGCCGAAGGACACCGAGTTCTTCGACCTGGCGGCCAAGGGGGAGCTGGAGCTCAGGCACGCCGCGCTGGTGGCGTTCGGGTCGACCCGCAAGGCCGGCCTGGTCGCGGCGGACGACCCGCAGGTGCGGGCGTTGCTGGACTCGCAGGCGCCGGTGGTCACGCTAGTCGCCAAGTCCGACCGGCGGCACATCGAGCTGGCGCTGCGGACCGATGTGGACGAGGCGTGCGCCATGGTCCGGGACACGGTCGCGTTCCTGACCGGTGAGGGACGGCGGGTTTTCGTCGACGCCGAGCACTTCTTCGACGGCTTCGCCTTCGACCCGGACACCGCGCTGCGGGTGCTCACCGCGGCCGGGGAGGGCGGCGCGGATGTCGTCGTCCTGTGTGACACCAATGGTGGCCAGCTGCCGCTGCAGCTGGCCGAGACTGTCGGCGAGGTGGTGCGCAGGACCGGCCTGCGGGTCGGGATCCACTGCCAGGACGACACTTCGTGCGCCGTCGCGAACTCCGTCGCGGCGGTCCAGGCGGGCGCCACCCATGTGCAGTGCACCGCCAACGGCTATGGCGAGCGGGCCGGCAACGCCGACCTGTTCGCCGTCGTCGGGAACCTGGTGGCCAAGCTCGGCATGGAGGTCCTCCCCACCGGGAAGACGGCCGAGCTCACCCGGGTCTCCCATGCCCTTGCCGAGATCGCGAACATCGCACCCAACACCCACCAGGCCTACGTTGGGTCGTCGGCCTTCGCCCACAAGGCGGGACTGCACGCGAGCGCGATCAAGGTAGACCCGGAGCTGTACAACCACATCGATCCGGTCGTCGTCGGCAATGACATGCGGGTACTGGTCACCGAGATGGCCGGCCGGGCAAGCCTGGAGCTCAAGGGACGTGAGCTCGGGGTCGACCTGGCCGCCCAGCCGGAGGCGTTGAGCAGCGCGGTGCGCAAGGTGAAGGACCTCGAGGCGCGCGGCTGGTCCTTCGAGGCCGCGGACGCCTCACTGGAACTCCTGCTGCGCAGCGAGGTGGCCTCCGCCGAACAGTCCGTTGTGGACGCACCCCCGTTCGTCCTCGAGTCGTACCGGGTGATCATCGACCACCACGTCGAGGGCACAGTGGTGGCCGAGGCCACGGTCAAAGTGCACGTAGCGGGCGAACGCGTCATCGCCACCGCGGAAGGCAATGGTCCCGTCCACGCCCTGGACGCGGCTCTGCGCAAGGCCCTCCTGCCCCATCTGTCCTGGTTGGACCAGGTCGAACTGGCCGACTACAAGGTCCGCATCCTGATGGACCACCCCGGAACCGACGCCGTCACACGCGTTCTCGTGCAGTCCACCGACGGCAGCCGCGAATGGACCACTGTCGGCGTGCACGGCAACATCGTCGAGGCCAGCTGGCTCGCCCTCTGCGACGCACTCGTCCACAAGGCCATGCGCCTCGGCCTCCCGGTCGCCTAGCCCCATCGGCGGTGCTGGGCCTGGCTTCCCGGGCCCAGCACCGGAGGACGCACAGCACAGTGCGCGTGGCCGGGCGGGTGTCCTAGGGTTGGGGTGTGCGTATTGCTCGTATTGCCCACTCCGAGGGGTTCGCCTACGCCGCGCTGGGTGAGGCGGAGGGTCAGGAAGTCGCGCTGGAGATCGCCGAGCAGCCGTTCGTGAAGCCGAGCTTCTCGGGGCGGCGCTGGCCACTCGCGGATGTCCGGTTGCTGGCGCCGGTGCTGCCCACGAAGGTGGTGTGCATCGGCAAGAACTACGCCGACCACGCCCGTGAGATGGGCGGCGAGCCGCCGGCCGACCCGGTGATCTTCATCAAGCCGTCCACGTCGGTGATCGGCCCGAACGCCCCGATCAAGCTGCCCGCCGACTCGTCCAGAGTGGACTTCGAGGGCGAGCTGGCCGTGGTGATCGGCCAGCCCTGCAAGGACGTCCCCCCCGAGAAGGCCGCATCGGTGATCTTCGGCTACACCATCGGCAACGACGTGACCGCCCGAGACCAGCAGCAGGCCGACGGCCAGTGGACGCGCGGCAAGGGCCACGACACGTTCTGCCCGCTCGGCCCGTGGGTCGAGACCCAGCTGAAGGCCGAGGACCTCGCGATCCGCACCGAACTGGACGGTGAGGTCAAACAGGACTCGCGGACATCCCTGCTGCTGCACGACGTCCCGACGATCATCGAGTGGGTCACCCGCGTGATGACCCTGCTGCCCGGCGACGTCATCCTCACCGGGACCCCGGCGGGTGTCGGCCCGATGACCGCGGGCCAGAGCGTGTCCGTGACCGTCGAGGGCATCGGCACCCTCACCAACCCCGTCGCCGCCAAATAACCCCGCTCGTGCGTGGTTCCGCGTGAGCGGAGCCACGCACGAGAAGATCTACTGTGGACGGCGGGCGAACGCGGGGGCGTGCTCGGGCCGGAACCCGATCGCGACGATGTACGCCGGGACCGCCCGCAGCGGCGGGAAGATCCTGGTCAGCACCAACGGCGCGGTCGGATAGCTGACCCGTTCGCCGGACAGCACCGGCTTGAACACCTTGCTGTGCAGGAACCGTTGCAGGCCCTGGGTTATCACCATCGGCAGCCACCGGCGCCTGCGGACCTTGTCCAGGTCGGCCGGTGTCACC
>CBIMJO010000109.1:0-12919 GCA_966244135.1 uncultured Actinocrispum sp.
TGACTTGGTCGCCGGGAGCCGGTCATTTCCGCCTCGCACCACGCGGCCGGCCTCGCTACACCAGCGCGTGGTGGGTTCCAGCGGGGGCGAGGCCGGGCGTGTTGCGAGGCGGAAACGACCGGCGCGACCAAGTCGGGGCGCGGAGCCACGGCGTGCCCGATCTCGGGGTGTGATTCTCGGTGCGTGAATGACCGGCTTCCGGCTTCCGGCTTCCGGCGGCCAAGTCCGTCCGAGCGAAGCGAGGACCATCAGACGGTGTCGGTGAAGTTCTGGGCTGACCTGGTGTGCTGGCGGTCGTCCAGGCCTGGTTCGTTGAGGAGCTGGAAGCAGATGTGCGGGCCTTGCTCGTCGCGTGCCCGCAACGCCACTGCGGCCGCCAGGCAGCCGCTGGCGCTGTGGCCGCCGACGGCGATCCGGTCCGGGTCGATGCCCAGCTCCACGGCGTTCTTGGCCGCCCACACCAGGGTGGTGTAGGTGTCGTCGACGGCTGCTGGGAACGGGTTCTCCGGGGCCAGGCGGTAGCCCACCGAGATCACCACCGCGCCTGATCCCGCCGCCAGGCGGGAGGCTCATGGATGCTCGGTCTGCACCGTTCCCATCACGAAGCCGCCGCCGTGCAGCCAGACGATCGCGCCCTGAGCGTCCTGCGGGCGGTAGATCCGGATCGGCACGTCTGGATCGCCCGGCACGGTGCGGGATCGGCACGCTGGCGGCCAGCTTGGTGAGGCTCTCGCGGGCCCGCACCGGATCGCTGAGGTCCTCGTCGGGAAACAGCGGGATGAAGGCTTCCAGCTCAGGATTCATACCGGCAATACTCACCGTGCGGCTCGCCGGGTTCAGCCGCCGGACGTCGCGCATCCGGCCTGGCTAGCGCACCGGTTGTCGCCTACGCGTCGACCTCCCCGCGCTCGCCCGGGCCCGGCCGCACGACGATGGCCGATCCCGCGTTGGTCGAACTCGCGATCTGCAAGGACACCGACGAAGCCGCCCGGACCCGTGCACTCAGGCTCCTGGGGTTCGCCGCCGACCTGCCAGTGCGCGTTGTGGCCGTTCGCACACAGGTCCCGCTCGACCGGGTCGGTGCACTGGTCTGCCCCGGACGCCCGGTGAAGGCGGCGCCGATCGGCGAGGTGGGCGTCATCCTGGCCACCACGGTCGATGCGGCCAAGATCCCGGACGGTGTCTGCGCGGGGATCGGCGCCGCGGACAGCCCCGACCGGTCCTGGCGGCAGGCCCGCATCGCCCTCCGGTTCGCCACCCCGCGGCAGGATCCTCGGCATCGAGCTCACCGAGCCGGCTGGACCGGCCCGCGCGCGAGTCGCGCTGACAGCCTTTCGGCTGCTCAAGGACCCCCAATGGAGTCAATGATCGATACAGACAGACACCGAGCCGGAGTGACTAGTCGTTTGGTTCACCCGTATGCGCTATAGGCGTACCGGCTGGACCCTTGTCCCCCAACGAAAGACCATGAGGACATGGGCACAGTGCTGTATCAGGAGATGGGCGTCTCGCTCATGCCGTACGCGTTGCGGCTGACGGGATATGACCGGCACTGGGCCGAAGACGTCGTCCAGGAGACGCTGATCCGCGCCTGGCGCAACGCAAGCAGGCTCGACCCGAGGCCGCACCTGTTGCGCGCGTGGATGTGCACGGTCGCGCGGCGGGTCGTGATCGACGACCGCCGGCACCGCCAGGCGCGGCCGATGGAGGTCGAGGAGGCGCACGAGGACTTCGTCAGCGTGCCGGACCCGGCCGAGGAGACCGTGTCGGCGATGGTCGTCCACCGGGCGCTGGAGAAGCTGCCCACGCCGCAGCGGCAGGTCATTCTGGAGACCTACATGCGCGGCCGGACGGTCAACGAGGTGGCCGCGCTGCTCGGGGTGCCGCCCGGCACCGTGAAGTCCCGGATGTACCACGGGGTCCGGGCCCTGCGCCGGTCGCTCAGCGACCGGCCATGAGGAAGACCCGCCGGGGCTCGGCGGAGAACGACTCGGCCAGCGCGGCGGACACCACCGGGGAGTGGCGGAACGCCCACGCGACGGCGACCCACCACGCGTACTCACTGTCCAGGCCGGACCCGTCCCGCGGCGGGGTCTCCACCGAGGACGCCGAACCACCCTGCCGTCGCGTCTGGATGGCCGCTTTCAGCTGTGCCGCCTCGATGGTGGCCAGGAGGTCGTCGCCGGACAGGCCGCGCTCGATCCCGATCCGTTCGGCCGCGGCGCGGACGTCGTCGGAGAACTTGGCCGCCAGCGCCCAGCGCCACTCGCTCAGCTCCAGCAGCTGGCGGCGGACCCGGTGGTGCGGCGAGAACTTCTTGCCCTTGGCGACGAAGACCACCTCTGGGTTCACGAACCGCAACGCCCGGTGCAGCGGGCGCAACATGGTGAACACGTGCCAGCGTTCGGCGCACAGCCCGAGCTGCGGGCGCAGCCGCTCGATGCCGGGCAGGACCGCGGCGATCGCACCCGGGATGAACCCGAGCACCGACAGACCGGACATCAGCGGCGGCACCCAGTCGACGCCCTGCCAGCCGAACCACACCGTCGCCAGCGCGAAGTACTCGCCCAGCAGGTGCAGCAACGCGAACATCACGCCCAGCTGCAGGCACCGCAGCACGCGCCGCAGCCACGGCACGTTCGCGATGTCCGGATCCCGCGCCGCCCGCCCGCAGCCCCGGGTCGAGGCGGCCGTCGCGATGGTCGTGGGGATCAGGTAGACGAGGATGAACGCCGACACCGTGGGCTCGTGCGCGTACTGCGTGGTGAAGTCCAGTTCCTCGCTGCCGGGGAAGTCCGACAACAGGAACAGCACCGACATCAGCGAGATGACGGCGAAGAACGTCTTGGAGAACCGCCACACCAGCTGGCAGGCCCGCCGCGCGTTGTACCGCCAGTACGTGACCAGCGACAGCGCCCCGCAGGCGAAGCCGACCTCCATGCAGCACTCGATCAGCGTGGAGAAGCTGTTCACGCCGGTGGCCCGGTCGAACCAGGTGGCGAACGTCGGCGCGGACATCACCGCCGTGCCGGTGGCGTACGCCAGCGTGATGGTCAGCGCCCACGAACGGGGGTGCCCGCCATGCCGGTACAGCCGGAAAGCCTTGTACGCCAACGCAAACCCGCCGACGATGGCGCCGGCGAGGAACACCACGTCATATGTAGACGTCATGCGCGGCCTCGTCGGCGTGGGCGAACGAGGCCATCATCCGCCGCACGTGCTTGGGCATGGCAGGGTCGGCCTTGTCGCGCTGGTCGGTGATCACCTCGAGCAGCTCGTCCGCCAGCTCCTCGGCGTCGCGCTCCTCGCACTCCTTGAACGACGTGCGCCCCGCGACGTACCGGGCCATGTCCGGCAGCAGCCCGGGCGCCAGCCGGCGCAGGCTCTCCGACTTGGTCAGCGTCACCGGCTGGTGGCCCAGCATCAGGTGGGCGAACTCGTGCAGCAGGATCTGCAGGCGGTGGTACCAGCGTGGTGAGTCGGCGCAGATGACCAGGTAGTTGCCGTTGGCCAGCAGCGCCGACACCCCGGTCAGGCGCGCGTCGGGCAACGGCGCGAACCTGACCTCCACGTGTTTGCCCAGGTGACGGCCCATCAACTCGCAGACCCGGCGGGCGGCTTCCTGGTAGGTCGCCGTCCGGGACAGGTTCAGCTCACCGGCGATGCGGTTCACCATCGCGCGACGGGTGCGTCTGTTCATCTCGACTCCTGGTCCCGCCGAATGAACCAGCCCTCGTACTTGCCGGGCTCCAGCGCATCGGCGATCGCCTGGATGGTAGCCCGCCGCGTCTGCTGGGACAGTTCGGGAACCTTCCCGGCGAGCCGCGTCACGAACTCGACCACGCCGAGCTCCCGCAGTTGCACCAGGTCGGCCCTCTCGCTGTCGACCCAGCGGGCGAGCCTGTCATCAAAGAAGTACGCAGGCGGCACGTCGAAGTGTTCAGACAAGCCCAGGACATGTTTCAACCGGGGGTTGTCGGACACGCCGTTGAGCAGCTCCCGGATGTAGCTGGCGGAGATCGAACCGAACCGGCCGTTCGAGCTGATCGCGGCCGCCACGTCCTCCGGGGACACCGTCCCCTGGGCGGTCTCGAACAGCGTACGCAGGGCATCCTGGCGCCAGCCGGGCGTCTCGCCCTCCGCCAGTTCGCGCCTGCCGCCGACGAAGTAGGCCGGGTGCACGCACAGCGCGCCCGCCAGGTCCTCGATGGCCTGTCTCGTCGGGTTGTCCTTCTGACCCTTCCTCAACTGGGCGATATAAGCGTGGCCTATATCCCCGCCCCGGTCGCGGATCGCCGCGGACAGCTCAACGTTGCTCAGGCGCCGCCGCCGGCCTGGTGGATGCCGGCAGAGGTCGTCGAGGACCGCGGCGAACAGACCCTCCCCGACACGGGTCATATTCCCCCTCCTCACTCAATCGCGCTCGCAATGTACCCGTTCGAAACACTGAGGCAAGGGTTGAACACTGTGCGTCGCAGCCCTATGCTCCGGTCGGCGTATTTCTACTCCTGTTGGGGGTGATGCACCAGATCTCCTACGTCAGTTGAAGTCATGGTGTGAGCGCCGCCGCTGGTTCAGGTTGCAGGATTTGAGCTGATAGTGAGGTATCCCGTATGCGCGCACGGCATAGGGCGCCGCGTCGGAGCTTCCGTAGGGTAGGCGCCGACGGCTCCTACCGGATGGGACTCGCGGCGCTGGGCCTCACCGGTGCGGCGATCGTGACGGTGGCGGCTGTCCTCGTGTCCGGTGAAGCGGGCGCGAACGAGACAGAAGCCAAGACAGAAAATCCGGGGCTGAGCCAGAGCCCCGCCGAAGGCAGGCCCGGCGTCCCGCAGCCGGTGGCCAGGCCGGCGACAACCTGGTATTCGGACTGGTCCTCATGGGGATCGAGCGGGAGAAATTGCGATCCGATGGCGCTCCGGTGGTGCCCGTGAACCTCGGCCGCAAGAAGGAGCGGAGGCTGACATGAAGCAGCATCAGTTAGATGGGCTACCCGGGCCCAGTGCTCCGCAGAGCGTGGAGACCCGGCGGTCCAGCCGGTCCGGAGCACCGGTCCGGCCCGACGAGTTCTGGGATGCCGCACCGATGCGTGAGGCGTCCGCGGGACGGCACTTCGGCCAGCTGCTGCGGGAGTACCGCAGGGCGAGCAACGTCGGTCAGGCGGAGGTGGCCCAGTGGCTGGGAGTCAGCCAGGGCCAGATCAGCAGGATCGAACGGGACCGAAGTCAGGTCCATGATCTGGACAAACTGGAGAGGTGGGCCAAGGCGCTGAAGATCCCGCAGCGCCTGCTGTGGTTCCAGCTGTCCGGGGCACGACCCGCCGAGTTCAACGGCGGTGAGGGGTCCTTCACCGCGCTTCGTACGGTGAGCAGGCCGGACGAACAGGTGGGACTGGGCATGCGGAGTCTGTTCCGGTGGCTGGGCAACGAGGTGACCGACGAGCCCGAGACGGCGACCGAGAACGTGTTCCGGGCGGCGGCGGAGTCGTACCTGCGCGGCGGCTGGTACGCCTACGACGAGGGCGAGGTCACCCTGGGCAGCCAGCGCATGCGGATCGCGCTGAACCTGTCCCGCCGGTCCGGTGAGGCCGCGTTGTCCGCGGAGATCCTTGCCGCACTGAGCTTCCAGTCGCTGTTCCATGGCACTTTGGACAGTGCGGTGCCGGTGATCCGGATGGCCGAGCAGTCGGCCGAACGCTGTGGCCTGACCCAGCTGCAGGTGGAGATCGCCTCGATGGCGGCAGCCTGCTACGCGATGATGGGCGACCGGGACACCTGCCTCGCGGTGCTGCGCCGCGCGGAGAAGTCCTTGGAGGCCGCGGGATCGAGTGACCCGACCGACCGGCTCTACCTGGCGGCGGGTTGTGCGCTCTCGTTCCGTTTCCTTGGCTGGCCAAGGGAGGCGGAAGGGTTCGCGCGCACGGCGGTCAAGCTGTCGGACCGCTGGCCGGGTGTGCGGCTGTGCACCCGGACACTGCTGGCCTCGGCGTTGGCCGACCAGCGCAAGATCGAAGAGGCTTGTGCCACGGCGTCTCAGGTGGTCCCCCGCACCGCGCCGATCAGGCCTGTTCGTGACCAGGTGTGTCTCACCTCGGTCGTCCGCCGGCTGTCGAAGTTCGGCGACGACGTGTCCGTGCGGACGCTCTACGGCCAGCTGGCCGGCGTCGGCGTGCCTGTCCCGCGCATCTGAAAACCCCTGCCACAGCGCGGAAAGGGCGGTTTTCTATCGTCAAATCCCCGAACTTGACGGTAGAAAACCGCCTCCCAGGCCACCTGCACCAGCAGTACCAAGGGCTTTCTAGCCCGCGGCGATCATCCGCTGGATCTCCTGGTCGAAGTCGAACCAGTTCTCCTCGTCGCCCGGCAGCACCACCTCGTAGGTGGAGTCCAGGAAGTCGGCGACGTCCTGGGCCAGCGCCTCGAACCGGGCCTGCCCCTTGGGCGTCACGAACTCGATGAGGACCAGCTCCTCCTCGTCCGGTGATGGCCACATCCGCACGTCACCCTCGCCCGTGCGGACGATCAGGCCGTCGGCGAGCAGGTCACGCGACAGGATCCACTGCACCGCACGCGCACCCTCGGGCTCGAACAGCGCGTAGACGGCGAACGGGTCGCGAGTGTCGTAGCGCAGCTCGACGTCGACCGGGACCGAGTGTTCCGACACGAGGTCGAAGGTCACCGTGTGCGTGATCTCCGTGTGTTCGTCGCGAGTCATCGCTGCCTCCCTGCTCTCCTAGTGGCCTTGCGGCGATGAGACGCCCCCCGGGGGACCACCTGACGTCGTTATCCCAGATGATCACTCGAACGTGTCGGTTAGTGGCGCCGGTCACTCGGACGGTGTGGTAACTCTGCCCGAAAGTGCCGCCGCGAAGGTGCGCCGGTAGTCCTTCGGGCCGACCCCCACGGCCCCCTTGAAGTGGTGCCTGAGCAGGGCGGCGCTGCCGAACCCGCACTGCTGCGCGATCTCCTCCACGCTGAACGTGGTCTCCTCGAGCAGCCGCTGCGAGTGCAGAACGCGCTGCATGGTGAGCCAGCGCAGCGGCGTGGTGCCGGTCTCGGCGACGAACCGGCGCGCGAAAGTGCGCTCGGACAGCTGCGCGCGGCGGGCCAGTTCGGCCACGGTGTGCTCTGTTGCCAGGTTGTCCAGCATCCAGGCAAGGACCGGTTCCAGGCTGTCGCCAGTGCACTCCGGGATTGGCAACTCCACGTACTGCCGTTGCCCGCCCTCGCGCTGCGGCGGGACGACCATCCGCCGGGCGATCGCGGCCGCCGGGCCGGACCCGAGCTCGCGCCGGACCAGGTGCAGGCAGGCGTCGATACCCGCGGCGGTACCGGCGCTGGTGATGATGTCGCCCTCGTCGACGAACAGCACGTCCGCGTCGAGCTTGGCGTCCGGGAACCGCTCCGCGAACATCCTCGCGTGCCGCCAGTGGGTGGTGCACAGCCTGCCGTCCAGCAGCCCCGTGGCGCCGAGCATGAAAACCCCGCTGCACACGGTGAGCAGGGTCGCTCCGCGCGCGTGCGCCGCCCGCAGCGCGTCGAGGATCGCGGGCGGGTACTCGTCGCGGATGTTCATCGCCGGGATGGCGACCAGGTCGGCCCCCTCCAGGGCGTCGAGCCCGTGGTCCGGCGTCAGGGGCACGCCGACGCTGGTGCGCAGCGGGACGCCCGGGTGCTCGGCGCAGACCCGGAACTCGAAGGCGGGGACGCCGTCGTCGGTCCGGTCGACCCCGAACACCTCGCAGACCACGCCGAACTCGAACGGGGCGAACTCGTCCGCGAGCACCACAGCGATGGTTTTGAGCATGCCCCCAGCGTACTTGGCAGGATTTTGTTGCACAACGTCTCTGCTGCCACTGTTGTCTGGAACTGAACTACCGCAAAATTACTGCCATGACCGTTGCGCTGCTAGTCCTCATCCTCGCGCTCGTGGTCTATGGCCTCGAGCGGAACAACTCCCGTCAGCTCCAGCCGCGCCCGCGCCTCGCTGGTTCCACTGACGTAGTGAGCCCGGACACCGTCCGGCCCTACATCCACTGAGTGCTCACTGCCTGGGCAACACGTGGCCGCCGGTGCGGTCGGTGCTCAGGCAGAGCGAGCAGATGACCCCGCCGCGAGCGCTCGCCAGCACGTCGGGACGCTCGTACGACTGCTCACAGACCTGACAGTCGTACCGCATCCCACTCGGGTTCCCGTCCGCGTCCAGCATCGGCTCGTCGATGCCGTCGTCGGTCCTACGCAGGTAGTACCGCCCCCTCGTGATCAGAGCGATCACAGGCGTCAGCACCAGCGCGATCACCACGGCGGCCACCGGCGAGTACGGCTGGATGGTGTTGCCGAACGCTCCGAAGTAGACCGCGATCGAGAATCCGGACGACGCGAGGAAAGCGCCGACGCCGACCGGGTTGACCGCGAACAGCATGCCCCGCCGGAACTCCGGCCGCCGCGGGGAGAGCTTCAACAGGTACTTGTTCACGATGATGTCGGTGGCGACCGTGACCACCCAGGCGATCGCGCAGTTCGAGTAGAAGCTGAGCAGGTTGTTGAGGAAGCTGAACATGTCGGCTTCCATCAACGTCAGCGCGAACGCCAGGTTGACCACCACGAACACCAGCCGGCCGGGATAGCGGCCCGTCACCCGGGTGAACGAGTTCGTCCAGGCCAGGCTGCCGGAGTAGGCGTTGGTGACGTTGATCTTCACCTGGCTCAGCACCACCAGCAGCAGGGCCAGCGGGACGACGAGCCACGGTGGCAGCATCCGCTTGAGCGCGCCGGTGAACTGCTCGATCGGCTCGACGGCGGCCGTCGCGCCGACCGCGTCCACAATGTACACAGCCAGGAAGACGCCGATGATCTGCTTCGCGGCGCCGAAGAACACCCAGCCCGGCCCGGCGATGATGGTGGCCGCCCACCAGGATCGCTTGTTGGCGGCGGTTCTGGGTGGCATGAACCGGAGGTAGTCGATCTGCTCGCCGATCTGTGCCATCAGCGACAGGCACACGCCCGCGCCGAGCATGACAGAAGCGGTGTCCACCCCCGGCCGGTACGCCAGGAACCGTTGCACCGAACCGGGATCCTGGGCGATCAGGACCACCAGCGGGGCCACGATCAGCACCAGCCACAGTGGATTGGTCCAGGTCTGCAGTTTGGCCAGGGCCTTCATCCCGTAGACGACCAGCGGGATGATCACCAGCGTGGACAGCAGGTAACCGAGCCACAGCGGCAACCCGAGGCCGTACCGGAGGCCCTGGGCCATGATCGACCCCTCCAGCGCGAAGAAGATGAACGTGAAGCTCGCGAAGATCACGCTGGTCAGCACCGAACCGTAGTAGCCGAACCCGGAGCCGCGGGTGATCAGGTCGAGGTCGAGGTTGTACCGGGCACCGTAGTACGCCAGCGGGAACCCGGTCACCAGGATCACCGCAGCCGCCACCATGATCGCGAGCAGCGCGTTCAATGTCCCATGGGTCAGGCCGATCCCGGCGCCGATGGAGAAGTCGGCCATGTAGGCCATCCCGCCCAGGGCGGACGCCCCGACCACCGCCGGGGTCCAGCGCCGGAAACCGCGTGGCGCGAACCGCAGCGTGTAGTCCTCGAGCGTCTCCCGGGTGGCCGTGCCCGCCTGCTGGACAGGTACTACCTGGTCAAGTGCCATTCCTGAAAATTAGGAACCGCACATTTCCGCAGTGGTGGCGATCGTGTTAACGGCTTGTTCGCCGTACGGCGGTCCGTCAGCGATTCGCCACCGAAAGCCGGGGATCGTGCCGGAGGATCGCCGCATACCGTTGCTGGAGCTCGGGACCCGGGTCTACGCCGAACTCCTCGGCGAGGCGGGTCCGGAGCCGGTGGTACTGCCGGAGAGCGTCGGGTTGCCTGCCTGCGCGGTACAAGGCGAGCATGAGCTGGCCGGTCGGCCGCTCGTGCAAGGGATACTCCGCGGTGAGCGCGAACAGGTCGGCCAGCACGCGTTCGTGGTTGCCGCGGACGATTTCCGTGTCCACCAACAGTTCTCGTGCCTTCTGCCGGAGTTCGGTGAGGCCGCTGGCGATCCGGTCGCGCAGCCGGTCCGACGCCACATCGGCCAATGCCGGTCCGTGCCACAAGTTCAGCGCGTCTCTCAACGTCTCCGCGCGCCTCGCAGCGTCCTCAATGGTCGTCGCGAGGTCCACTTGGGACACGAAGACGTTCGCGTCGACCATGCCCGGGTCAACGTCGGCGACGTACCCGCCGTCGCGTGCGATCAGCGGGACCTCGTCGCCGAGCCTGGTGCGCAACCGGGAAACGTGAGTGTGCAGACAGGCCCGCGCGTTCTGCGTCGGGTTTCCGTCCCACAGCAGGTCGATCAGCCGGTCGACCGGTACCGCCGTGCCGGATCGCAAGAGCAGCAAGGAAAGCAGGCAGCGTTCCCGGCGGCGGCCGAGGTGCATCGGTTGTCCTGCGCGTACTGCGGTAACCCGCCCCAGTAGTCGGAACCGCGTTGTGCTCACTGTCCATCACCCCCGCAGCCGATGCTAGGACCTGGGGGAGCGCAGGCAAATACCGCGGGAGTTCGATCCCGCGGTACTGCCCTGGTTGACTCAGGACCGGGTGCGGCGGCGGTAGAGCCAGGTCGCGAGCACGAACGACACCACCAGCAGCCCAGCCGACCAGACCAGCGCGATCCAGCCGTTGTCGCCGATCGGCGTGCCGGTGAGCAGGCCGCGGACGGTCTCGATGACCGGCGTGATCGGCTGGTTCTCGCTGAACCCGCGCAGGAACGGCGGCATGGTCTGGACCGGCACGAACGCGCTGCTGAGGTACGGCAGGAACAACATGAAGAAGCTCAGCCCGCTGGCGGACTCCACGCTGCGCGCGATGGTGCCCAGCCCGGCGGCGAGCCAGGACAGCGCCAGCACGTAGATCAGCAGCAGGCCGATCGACAGCAGCCAGTCGTCCAGACCACCGCTCGGCCGGAACCCCATCGCCACCGCGGCACCGATGACGACCGCCGTCGAAACCGCGTTGCGGGCCACGCTGGCGACGACATGCCCGGTCAGCACACTGAAACTGCGGATGGGCAGCGACCTGAGCCGGTCGATCATGCCGCTGCCCATGTCGTAAGCGACCGACATGGCAGTGGACGCGGCGCCGTATCCACTGCACAGCAAGATGATTCCGGGGACGACGTAGTTGAGGTACTCGGTGCCGGTGTCGATCGCGCCGCCGAAGACGTACACGAACAGCGCCATCAGCAGCAGCGGCAACATGATGGACATCAGCAGCGTGTCGACCTGACGGCGGCTCAACCGGATGCTGCGCCCGATCATGGTCAGCGAGTCGCTCAGGGAGTTGGCCGGCCCGGTGTGCGTGGTCATGCCGGAACTCCTTGGCGTGCGGGGGATTCGGTGATGCTCAGGAACACGTCGTCCAGGGTCGGCCGGTGCGACGACGCGGATACAACGTGTATACCGTTTGTGTACAACGTGTTCAGCACCTGCCGGAGATGCTCAGCCGACCCGTCGGACGGCACGCTGAGCACGGTTTCGTTGCTGAGCCCGCCAAGCAGGTCCATCGCCTGGGTGAGCGCGCTGGTGCTGTCGAACGTGAGGTCCAGGCGGTGGCCGCCGACCTGGGCCTTGAGCGCGTCCGCGGTGCCGCGCGCGGCGACCTGGCCGTTGTCGATCAGCACGATCTGGTCGGCCAGCCGGTCGGCCTCCTCCAGGTACTGCGTGGTCAGCACGATCGTGGTGCCGGCGCGGACCAGGTCCTTGATCGCGTCCCACATGGTCGTGCGGCCGGCCGGGTCCAGGCCGGTGGTGGGCTCGTCCAGGAAGATCACCCGGGGCGCCGCGATCAGGCTCATCGCCAGGTCGAGCCGGCGCCGCATGCCACCGGAGTAGGTCTGCACGCGGTGGTCCATCGCGTCCGTCAGGTCGAACCGGTCCAACAGCTCGGTGGCCTGTTTGCGGGCGTTGGCCCGGCCGAGGTGCATCAGCCGGCCGACCATGACCAGGTTCTCCCGCCCGGTCTGCTGGTCGTCCACGGCCGCGTGCTGCCCGGTCAGGCTGATCCCGGCGCGCACCTTGCCCGGTTCACGCACCACATCGTGCCCCGCGACCAGCACCTTTCCCGCGTCCGGCCGGGTCAGCGTGGTCAGGATGCGCACGGTGGTGGTCTTGCCGGCGCCGTTCGGCCCGAGCAGCGCGCACACCGACCCTTCGGGCACCGCCAGGTCGATCCCGGCCAGCACGACTTTGCCGCCGTAGGCCTTCCGCAAGCCGGTGACCTCGACAATCATGACCCCTCCCCACTACTGCGTATGAGATACGCGAATTAGCGTAGCTGATACGCAGTGAAGCGCGCCAGACCCTAGACTGACGGTCATGACCGAGGAGCTCTCGCCGGATCTCGTGCTGCTGTGGCGGTTGCGCGACACGCCGAAGCGCGGCCCGAAGCCCGGGCTCACGGTCGACGACATCGTCAACGCCGCGGTCGAGGTCGCCGACGCCGAAGGCCTGGACGCGGTCTCGATGGCGCGGGTCGCCGCGCACCTCGGCAACTCCACAATGGCCCTCTACCGGCACATCAAGAGCAAGCGCGAGCTCTTCATGCTGATGGCGGACGCGGCCCTGGAGGAACCGCCGGAGTTCCCGGCCGACGCGGACTGGCGGGCCGGGATGACGTTGTGGGCGCGCGGTGTCTTCGCCGCGGTGTCCCGGCACAGGTGGTTCATCAACATCCCGATCAGCGCGCCGCCGTTCGGCCCGCGCAACCTGATGTGGTTCGACCGGGCGCTGGGCACGCTGCGCGGCGTGAACCTGCCGCACGAGTTCAAGTACGGCCTGGTGATGGGGCTGGTGACGTACGTGCAGGGCGGCTACCGGCTGGCGCTGGAACTGGCCGCCGGGTACGCCGAGAACCCCACGGCGTTCAGCGAGTCC
>CBIMJO010000110.1:0-12915 GCA_966244135.1 uncultured Actinocrispum sp.
CGAACCTGGCCGGCCGGGTGGCCGCCGCGTTCGCCCTGGGCGCCCAGCTCGAGCCGAACCCGTGGAAGGCACGCAGGTATCTGGCCGAGGCGGCCTCGGTGTTCGCCGCCGCCAAGACGACCGGCGTCGGCGAGCTGGTAACGGCGTTCCCGCACGCGTACTATCCCGAGGACTCGTGGGCCGACGACATGGAGCTCGGCGCGACCCAGCTCGCGCTGGCGGCGGCCAAGCTCGGCGACCTGCGCTACTTCACCTGGGCCAAGCAGGCCACCCACTGGGCCAAGGAGTACCTGGCCAGCGACAGCAAGGACATGCTGAACCTGTACGACACCAGCGCACTGGCCCACTCGGAGCTGGTGAAGCTGCTGCGCCGTGGGGTGATCGCGCCCGAGGTGTCGCAGCAGCAGGTGATCGGCGACCTCAAGCGCCAGCTCGACATCGGCACGGGCAGGGCCGCTGTCAGCCCATTCCGGACCGGTGTGGACGTGACCAACTTCGACGCCGCCAGCCGCAGCTTCGGCTTCGCGGCCACCGCGCAGCTGTACCGCCGGCTGACCGGTGACAAGTCGTACGACGCTTTCGGGGTGCAGCAACGGAACTTCGCGCTCGGCTCGAACGCGTGGGGCATCTCGCTGATCGTCGGCGTCGGCTCGACGTTCCCGTACTGCCTGCACCACCAGGCCGCCAACCTGGCCGGTGACCCGAACGGCGGGCGCCGGATCCTCTACGGCGCGGTGATCAACGGGCCGAACGGCGCGGACAACTTCGAGGACCTGGGCGAGATGCCGGAGGGCGCGATCCCGTGCAGCCGCTCCTTCGAGGCGTTCGACGGCCAGGGCTCGCGGTTCTTCGACGACCTGCGGTCGTGGCCGAGCTCGGAGCCGGCCATCGACTTCACGTCAACCGCTCTGCTCGCCTTCGGCCTGTCCCGATGAGGGCGGGTTCCCCGGCGTCTTCGTCTTGGTCTTCGTCTTCGTCTTGGTCTTAGTGGGATCGGCCGGGTCCGCCGGGCCGGTGGGCCCGGCCGGATCGGCCGGGTTCCCGCTCACCGCGGGCGGGGTGGTCGGCGTGACCGTCACGGTCTGCGCCGGCCGCCCGTCCACGACCTCCTTCTGCTGGCCCTGGCGTTCCGGGCGCCCGGCGTCCGTGGAGCCCGCGGCCGGGGTGATCCCGCCGGTCAGCGTCGAGTCGACGGCGCCGCCTTGCTGCTCCTGGACGATGGTGGGCGGCGGTGCGGTGTTCGCGGCGGGCGCGGCGAGCAGCAGCCCGGCCGCGCCCCCGGCCACACCCAGCCCGAGGATGATGGCGGCGGCGGTGCGGTTGAACCGCTTCGGCCGGGCAATGGGCACTGTGGGCACATCTGCCGACAGGAGGTCCACGAGCTCCGTCGCGGTTGGACGTTCGGCCGGTTCGCTGCGGGTCATCGCCTCGAGCGTTTCGGCAAGACTCGCTGGTACACCAACCGGGATCCGTGGCCTCCGGCTGATCCGGGCGAGCACGGTCTCCGCGTCCAGCCCCGGATACTCGACCTCACCCGTCAGGCACTCCAGCAACACCAGTCCCAGGCCGTAGACATCGGCAGGCGGCCCGACCGTGGTGCCCAGAACCTGTTCCGGGGACAGGTAAGCGGCGGTGCCGACCAGCCGGTCCGAGGCGGTCATACCGCTGCGGTCCAGCAGTTTGGCCAGCCCGAAGTCAGCGAGTTTGGGGGTCCCGGACGAGTCGAGCAATACGTTGCCGGGCTTGATGTCCCGGTGTACCACTCCGCGGGAATGCACGTACGCCAACGCTTCGGCGAGAGAGATGCCCAATGACCGGACGGCGTCCACCGCCATCGGCCCGTCGTCGACCTTGCGGCCCAGGTGCGGCCCGTCGATCAGCTCCAGCACCAGGAACGGCTCGCCGTGCGCGACCCCCGAGTCGAACACCTTCACCAGGCCCGGGTGGTCGAACCCGGCCAGCAGCTTGGCCTCGTCCTCGAACCGCAGGCGCCCCACCGGATCGGCGTGCGGCTGGAAGATCTTGATGGCCACCGCCCGCCCCAGTCGTTCATCCCATGCCCGGACAACTCTGGCGGTTCCGCCACGCCCGAGCTGCGCTATCAGCCGATAGCGATCTGCGAGCACTGGCGCGGTGTGTCCGCCGGATTCCTCGTACACCTGGGTCACACTAGTGACTATGGATCTCAAATCCATAGCAGACCGGCTATACAGCCTCCGGCCGAGCGAATTCATGGCCGCGCGCACCGAGTATGTGCGCGTGGCGAAGGACGCCGGTGACAAGGAGACGGCGGCGAAAATCGGCAAGCTGCGCAAGCCTTCGCAGGCAGCGTGGGTGCTGAACCTGTTGGCTCGCCGTGAACGCGCCGAACTGCAACGAGGGGGCAACCTAGGTGCCGCGTTGCGGGACGCGCACAGCCGGTTCGACGGTGACTCCATCCGGGACCTGTCCAAACAGCGGCACCAGGTCATCCGCGCCCTGGTGGCCCAGGTGCGCGCGATGGCGCTGGGAGAAGGGCAGAAACTCGGCGACACCGTGCTGCGGGACATCGAGGCGGTGTTCACCAAGGCGCTCGCCGACCCGGCGGTCACCGAGGTGCTGAAAGCCGGGACCCTCGCCGCCACAACGGACCTGACTGAACAGGAGGGGTGGCCGGAAACTCCCGAACCGGTGGTGGACGAGGTCGCGCAACGCCGGGAGCAGCGCGCGGAACGCCGCCGTCAGGAGCTGGGCCGGGCCCGCGCGGAGGCCCAGCACACCTCGGAAGTGCGTGACCGCGCGCAGAACGCCCTGGCCCAGGCCGAGCAGAAGGCCGAACGGGCCGCTCGTGCCGTCGAGGAACTGGAAGCCGAGCTGGAGCGCGCGAAAATCACCGAGAAGGAGACCAGCAGCGAGGTGCGCGAGGCGAGAACGGTCTTTCGTACGGCCGAAAAGGCAGCCGAGCGGGCCCGGAGGGCACTCGAAAGCCTGGAGTCATGACACGATCTCGCGGAGCGCGGTCACCGCTCCGTTACGGTGTTCGTCCCACAATCGGATGACATCGTCACTCTTTCGGGTACGAATTGCGGCGATGATCGCGTGGTGTTCGTGGTGCACGCGTTCGCGGTTCTCCGTCGAGCTGTAGTACAGCGCGCGGTATGCGTCGGTGGCATCCCAGAGGACGCGCACCAACCGCGTCAGCCGGGGCATACCGGACGCTTCGAGCACGATGAAGTGGAACTGGCGGTTGGCCGCGGCCATGCCGACGATGTCACCGGCGAGTGCGGCCTTCTCGATGTCCGCCTCGGCTTGGACCAGGCGGTCGATGTCCTCGTCGGTGAGCAGCGGGACGGCCTTGCGGGTCGCCTCGGTCTCCAGCAGCTCGCGGATCCGGTAGACCTCCAGCAGGTCGTCCAGGGACAGGTCGGCGACCTGGTACCCGCGGTGCGGCCGGTAGACGACCTGGCCCTCGCCCTCCAGCGTGCGCAGGGCCTCGCGCAGCGGCACGCGGCTGACGCCGAGCCGTTCGGCCAGCGCGTCCTGCCGGATCGGGGCGCCGGCCGCCATCTCGCCGGTCAGGATCAGCCGCCGCAGCTCGTCCAGCACGAACTCCTGCGTCGTGGGTGGGCGCATGGTGTGAGGTTAGCATTGGAGAATTGATATTGGATCCAATCCTGGGTTAGCCTGCCTGGCATGAACCCACTTGACCTGGTCGCCGCGGACGAGTTGTTCTCCGACGAGGAGCTCGCGATCCGGGACACGGTTCGCCGGTTCTGCGCGGACCGGGTCCGCCCCCACCTGGCCACCTGGTTCGACGAGGGTGACCTGCCGGCCCGTGAGCTGGCGCAGGAGCTGGGCAAACTCGGTGTGCTGGGGATGCACCTGCACGGCTACGGCTGCGCAGGGACCAACGCGGTGTCGTACGGCTTGGCGTGTCACGAGCTGGAGGCCGCCGACTCGGGTGTGCGCAGTCTCGTGTCCGTGCAGGGGTCGCTGGCGATGTACGCGATCTACGCGTACGGCAGCGAGGAGCAGAAGAACGAGTGGCTGCCGCAGATGGCGGCGGGGACCAAGATCGGCTGCTTCGGGCTGACCGAGCCCGATTTCGGGTCGAACCCGGCCGGCATGCGGACCACTGCCAAGCGCGACGGCAGCGACTGGGTGCTCAACGGGTCCAAGATGTGGATCACCAACGGGTCGATCGCCGACGTCGCCATCGTGTGGGCGCGGACCGACGAGGGCATCCGTGGCTTCCTGGTGCCGACGTCCGCGAAGGGCTTCACCGCGAACACCGTGCACGGGAAGCTGTCGCTGCGGGCCTCGATCACGAGTGAGCTGGTCTTCGAGGACCTCCGGCTGCCCGCCGACGCCCTGTTGCCGCAGTCCAAGGGCCTGTCCAGCCCGCTGGGCTGCCTGAACGAGGCGCGGTTCGGCATCGTGTTCGGCGTGCTGGGCGCGGGCCGGGACTGCCTGGAGGCGGCGATCTCGTACGCGAGCAGCCGCGAGGTGTTCGACAAGCCCCTGTCGGGCTACCAGCTGACCCAGGCCAAGCTCGCCGAAATGGCCCTGGAGCTGGGCAAAGGCATGCTGCTGGCGGAGCGGATCGGGCGGCTGAAGGACAACGGCACGCTCAAGCCCGAGCACGTCAGCATGGGCAAGCTGAACAACGTCCGGGCCGCGCTGCAGATCGCCCGCGAGGCGCGCACAATCCTGGGTGCGAACGGGATCACCCTGGAGTACCCGGTGATGCGGCATGCGAACAACCTGGAGTCGGTGCTTACCTATGAGGGGACGAGCGAGGTGCACCTGCTCGTCATCGGGCAGGCGCTGACCGGCGTGAGCGCGTTCCGCTAGGTGTAGGAGGCTTTTCGTGGGGTCGTTGTGGCATCCGTTCTCGGACATGGGTTCGGTCTCGTCGAACGGTGAGTTCGTCGTCGCGCGGGGCGAGGGCGTGTACGTGTACGACACCTCCGGTCGCCGGTACCTCGACGCGACAGCGGGCCTGTGGTTCGCCAACGTCGGGCACGGTCGCGAGGAGCTGGCGGAGGCGGCCGCCGCGCAGATGCGCTCGATCGCGGCGTACTACACGTTCGGCGACGTCGCCACGCCCGCGACCATCGACCTGGCCGACCGGATCGCTTCGCTGTCACCGATGCCCGACACCAAGGTCTTCTTCACCTCGGGTGGGTCGGACTCGATCGACTCCGCGGTGAAACTGGCCCGGCGGTACTGGTTCGAACTGGGCCAGCCCTCCAAACGCGTCGTCATCGGCCGCACCCGCGCGTACCACGGCACCCACGTCGGCGGCACCGCGTTGTCCGGCCTGGAACCCAACCGCGCGGGCTGGGGCGACCTGATGCCCGACGCGTCCACTGTGGACGGCACGTCGGCCAAGGCCCTGTTGCTGGAGATCGAACGTCTGGGCGCGTCGAACATCGCGGCGTTCTTCTGTGAGCCGATCATCGGCGCGGGCGGGGTTTATCCGCCGGCGGACGGGTATCTGGCCGAGGTGCGCCAGATCTGCCGGGACAACTCGATCCTGTTCGTGGCCGACGAGGTCATCACGGGGTACGGCCGCATTGGCGGTGCCTGGTTCGCGAGTACCCGGTTCTCCCTCGACCCCGACATGATCACCACCGCCAAGGGGCTGACCTCGGGATACTTGCCGATGGGCGCGCTGCTGGTGGCGGGTTCCGTGGCCGAGCCGTTCTACCGCGGTGGAACCTGGTTCCGCCACGGCTACACCTACTCGGGCCACGCGACTTCCGCGGCGGTCGCCTCTGCCAACCTCGACATCGTGGAACGCGAAGACCTCCTGTCCTCAGCCGCCCGCCTTGAGTCCACACTGGACAAGGAGCTGGCAGTTCTCGCTTCCCACCCCGCCGTTTCCGAGGTCCGCAGCGGCTTCGGCGCGGTGGCAGCAGTCCAGCTCGCCGACACCACCCAGGTCTTCCCCCTCATCGGCCACCTCCGCCGCCACGGCGTGTCCTCGCGCGCAGTCGGCGCCGGCGGCCTCCAAATCTCCCCACCCCTCACCATGACCGACGCTCAGGTAGGCGAACTCGTCGACGGCTTCACTGCCGCCCTCGCTGACCTCTAAGTGAGGTCGGCGTGTTCTAGGGTGGTTGCGATTTGGTCCGCTCGGTGGCGGAGGGTGGGGGCGTTGTCCGGGGAGATGTGGGCGAGCAGTTGGAGGGCCATGACGCGGAAGCGGAGGAGGCCCGCGTCGCCCGCGTGCTGGATGGCGAGGGTGGCGTGGTGGACGGCGGTGGGGTTGTCGTCGAGTTTCCAGTGGCAGTAGGCGAGGCCGTGGTGGCGGCGGAACTGGGCGAACAGCGCTGGGGTGTCCGAAGGGATTGACGAGTAGACGGTTTTGGCTTCGGGCAAGCGGTTCTCGGTGTGGATCAGGTGGTATGCGTGCTGGTCGGCCCAACGCGCGTAGTAGCAGTCCCGATCCTCGCTAGGCGGCAAGGCTTCGACCTGCTTCCCGACGGAGGCCAGGATCGCGGCTCGGTCGAGGCCGAAGGCGAGGCGACCGGCCAGCAGGTCCGCCTCGATACGCGCCAACGGAGACGGTGAAGTAACAGCCGAAAGGCGGGCGCGCGCGGCTTCGAAGTCATTACGCCGCAAGGCAACCGAAGCGAGTCCTAAGTGGATCCACGCCGCCGCTGGGGACTCGGAGATCGGTGGCCGGTCCCAAAGCCACAACTGTGTCTCCCGCAACGACACCGGGAGATCCGAGAACCGGCTGTGGTACTGCCCCATCCACCGCGCGGTCTCCTCCAAGGGGGTGGGCACGCCGAAGTGGCGGATCAGCCAGACGCCGTACTGGCCGCCGGGCGCGTTTCCCTTGGTGCGCAACCGCCGCAGCGCACGCTCGATCGACCCGGGATCGACCGGCAGCCCCGCGTCCGGCCCGGCCCGGCGGACCAGTGTCTGGGTCAGCGCGGTCCACCCGCCGTGCGCGCTCACCAGCAACGAGAGGTATCGCTCCCACGAGCACCCGATGTCCGGAATCATGTCCTGTCGCCAGCCCGCCGCCGTTCCTACGGTTCCACCATGCAGTCTTTCACCGCAGTCACCTACAACGTGTTAGCCCAGGCGCATGTCCGCCCGCACCGTTACCCGCTCTGCCAGCCCCAGGCGCTCGACCCGGTCCGCCGCCGCGCCCTGCTGATGGCCAAGATCGACGAAATGCAAGCAGACCTGTTGTGCCTGCAGGAAGTCGAACCGGACCTGCACCAGGACCTGTGCGAGCGCCTCGAACCGACCCATCACACGGCCTACGCCCAACGCCCAGGCCGTCCGGACGGCTACGCCGTGTTCGCCCGGCGCGACCTGTTCGGTTGGGAGCGCCCCGAGGTCATCGACGTGGCGTTGATCGCGAACCTGACGATGAACGACAAGCCGTTGCACGTGGCCTGCACGCACCTGAAGTGGCAGGACGAGTCGGTGCCACCGGCCAAGCACGTCGGCTACCACCAGATGCTCGAGCTGATCAAACACCGCGACAAGCGAGGCGGCGCCTGGATCTTCGCGGGCGACTTCAACGCCACCTCGCAGAGCTTCGTGGTCACCGCAGCCCTCGACAACGGCATGGAGGAGAGCTGCCGCAATCAGCGCCCCTGGGACACGGTCGCGATCAACGGCCGCACCAGGAAACTCGACTACCTGTTGTTCTCGCAAGGACAGTTCACGCCGATCCCGGGCCGGCTGCCCAAGCTGTTCCGCGACACCGTTCTGCCGTCGCTGACCGAACCCTCGGACCACCTGCCGGTCACCGTTCAGCTGGTGCCTTCGAGCTGAACGTCCGGGACACCGGCCAGATCAGCCAGATCCCCGCGACCACTCCGAGTTTGGGCATGTAGTCCTGCCACAGGATCGTGGTCCGCTCCGGTGTGCTCGCCAGGAACATCAACCCCAGCATGACCGCGCACGCGATTCCGACGGCGAGCACGCACTTGCCCCACTCCCGCCATTCGTAGCGCATCCGCTCGCGCCCGTCCTTGGGTGGCCGCCATGGTGCCGGGCCGTTGGCGAACCGGTGCGCGAACCGCTGGTCCGCCCACCGCATCATGCTGTGTCCGAACGCGACACTGAACCCGAGGTAGATCGCGGCCAGGCCGTGGGTGTTGTTGGCCACCGCGCCGCCGCGCAGGTCGAACACCGTCGCGATGAGCAGCACGACGTCGATCAAGGGCACGCAGACCAGCAGCACCGTGCTGACGCTTTTCCAGCGCAGCAGGTAGCGGGCGGCCAGGCCGGCGCCGAGGATGACCCAGAAGCCGATCTCGCAGGCGGCGATGACGAACAGCATGCGTCCAGCGTGCGCGAGCGCCCGGCAGAATGCGTCAGGCGAAGGTCGTCATCCCTTCGAAGGACCGGCCGGGCCAGTTGGGTGTGCTCTGATGGAGGGGTGTTCGTGGTCGAGCTGGTCCGGCGCTACCGGGACCGCCCGTGGTGGGACCCGGCCCTGGCCGTGGTCATGCTGCTGCTCGCCCTGCTCTACCTGACCGATACGTACCAGATGATCGGCGGCTGGCCGCGGTCGCCGGTGTGGATGCACCTGATCTGTCACTTCGGGATCTGCTGCACGGTCCCGTTCCGGCGCACGGCTTCGTTCCGCGCGCTGATGGCAGGGCTGGTGTTCGTCGCCGCGGATGTCGTGATCGGCCTGACCATCCCGGTCGTCATCGTGCTGATCGACCTGCTCTACAACGCCACCACGTACAGCTCGCGCCGGGCGAGCCGGGCGATCGTCGCGTCGGTCGTGTTCGTCGTCGTCTCGCTGGGGATCTTGAGCGCCGTGCTCGCCAGCGACGTGCGGATCGGCATCTACATCGCGTTGAACGGGTTCAGCCTGCTGATCGTGCCGGTGTGGTGGGCGCTGAACGTCCGGCAGCAGTGGGAGATCGCCGAGGCCGAACGTGAGAACTCCCGTCAGCTCAGGCGGATCGCGGAGCTGGACCGGCAGGCGGCCGTCGCTTCGGAACGGTCCCGGATGGCCCGTGACCTGCACGATGTCGTCGCCGGGCACCTGTCCGCGATCGCCATCCAGTCCGAGGCGCTGCTGTCCATGGTGGACTCCAACCCGGAGCTGGTCCGGACTGTGCTGAAATCCGTGCGGGAGAACAGCATCCAGTCGCTCGACGAGATGCGCGCGATGATCGAGGTACTGCGCGACCGGGTCGACGACGAACGCACCGCGCCGCCGAGGCTGGCCGAGCTGGAGCGGCTTGTCGACTCGGCGCGTGCGGCCGGGCTGGCCGTCATGGTTGATCAGTACGATGTGGACGGTCTGTCGGTGGCGGTCGACCTGGCCGCGTACCGGATCGTGCAGGAGGCGTTGACCACCGCGATGAAACACGCCGCCGAGGGCTCCGCCCGCGTGTGTCTCAAGGTCGTGCGGGGCAAGCTGGAGATCGAGGTGACCAACGTCGTCACCGGCGCGCCCGATCCGAGCGGCACCGGGACAGGACTGGTCAGTATGAAGGAACGCGCGCACGCCGTGGGGGGCTCGCTGGAGGCCGGGCCGTCGGCGGACGGCTGGCGGGTGCACGCGGTGCTACCGATAGGAGGGGTTCCCCGATGATCAGGGTGCTGGTCGCGGACGATCACGCGGCGATCCGGGCCGGTCTGGTGATGATCCTCGGCGGGGCGGAGGGGATCGAGGTCGTCGGCGAGGCCGCCGATGGCGCCATGGCCGTGGAAATGGCCCGGGAGCTGCGGCCGGACGTCGTGCTGATGGACGTCCGGATGCCGGGAACCGACGGCATCGAGGCGACCCGCCGCCTGACCCAGGACGGGATCTGCGATGTGGTCGTGCTCACCACGTTCGACCTCGACGAGTACGTGCACGGCGCCCTGCGTGCCGGTGCCGCCGGCTTCCTGCTGAAATCCGTCGAGGCCCCGCGCCTGATCGAGTCGATCCGCCTCGTCGCCGCGGGCGACGGCGTGATCGAGCCGAGCATCACCCGCCGCCTGATCACCGCCTTCGCCGCCACCACCCCCAAACCCACCCGCGCGCCCGACGGCCTGGACCAGCTCACCGACCGCGAACGTGAGGTTCTGGTCTGCCTCGGCGAAGGACTTTCCAACCAGGAGATCGGCCGCCGCCTGTTCATCGGTGAGACCACCGTGAAGACCCACGTCTCCCGCGTCCTGACCAAACTTGATCTGCGGTCCCGTGTCCAGGCGGCGATCCTGGCCCAGGACACCGGCCTGGTGCCGGGAAAATGATGCGGAAAGTGATTGACCGACGAACGTAACCCATTCGGCCGGGGCCTTAAGATCGGGAACAACCCTTCCCGGGATACCTACATCTATCGCCTGCCCATCGGGCAGCAGATCTCGTACGAACAGTTCGCCGCGCCGGACGTCACGGCTTTCTATGGCAGCCACGGATTCGACCGGAACTTCATGTACTGGGCGCCGATCGAGGCGATCGACCGGCCGAACGAGATATGGAACGGCTGCACCGGAAACAGCGGCGGCCTCTGCCAGAACATCCACGACGGTGTTTACACGATCGCCCAGGAGGTTGCCTCCGGCCAGATTCATGTGAAGCGGTGGGGTGACGGCTTCATCGGCACTGCTTGCGGTAACTGGCACGGCTCCGCCAACGGGCCGATGCCCACTATCGCCGGTGCGAAGTACGAGGACCTCAACGGCGACGGCGCCCGCCAGCCCAACGAGCCCGGTCTCAGCGGCTGGACGATCGACCTGAGCTACGGCAGCACCGTCGTAGCCACGACGACCACCGGCCCGGACGGCGGCTACGCGTTCCAGCTCAACGCCAACACCATGCCGATCAACGCGGGCACTTACACCGTCACCGAGCGCCAGCAGCCCGGCTGGGTGCAGTCGCATGCGCCTGATCCGGTGAATGTCGGCTACGGCGCTGGTCCGGCCACGTTCGGCGGCAACGACTTCGGCAACTACCGGCCCGCGACCATCCAAGGCCGGAAGTTCGACGACCACGGAGTCGATGGGTCGGGTACAGGCGATCCGGGAATCGCGAGTTGGGGTATCAACTTGACGAACGGCAATGTCTGCCTCGGCGCCATTTCCATCACCGTCCCCGACGGAGTGGCGATTCGAGCCGACGCGGTCTCGGTTCCCGGAATTCTGCAGAACGATCCGCCAATGCCTCGAACCGGGACGACGATCAATGATCTGTTGCCAGGCACGTATCGGGTGACGATGACCCTGCCGGATGGGGTTTTCACCACCGATCCCGATCTCACGTCCATCAATGGCGAGTTCGCGATCGTCAAAACGATCACCGTCGGCGAATGCGCCACCACGGAGATCACACCGGTGTTCGTCACCTCTGCGCCCGGAAAGATCACCGGGGGAATCCGGATCGCGGTGCCAGGTGGGTTCGCCACCGGTGGGTTCGAGTTCATGCAGAAGAAGGAGGGACCGCGCGGCACGCTGGAGTACAACGACCACGCGAGCGGCCTGAGAATTCACACTTCGGACATCACCGGCATTTCGGTGAACGGTACTGAGGCCTATGTCTTCGGTCACGCTCTCGTCGGCGCGACGACTTATGGCTTGCGGCAGCACCTGATCGACGCGGGTGAGCCCGGAACGAGCGACCGGTTCGAACTCGTGCTGGCCAACGGGTACACCGCGGGCACGGAGGGGCCCATCCAGGACGGCAACATCCAGATCCACTGATTGTCACCGACCGAACGGGGTCGGACACGGAAAGCGTGCGTTACTTACCGCCCACATGGTGAGATGTCCGGTGAGCGAGTGTGGACCTGAGACCTCCGGTGCCTAAGGTCCGTGCTCGTCACCCGAACAGCCGATTCCCGGGTAGGTGCTGTGTCCGACCCCTTACCGGTCACGCCGACCGCCGCGCGCTCGTTACCGGCGGCGCTCTGGCGCGCGATCCGGTCCGACGCGTGGACGATGGTGTGTGCGGTGATCATCGCCGTGATCGTGCTGATGGCGGTCGGCGCGGACTTGTGGGTGGCGGTCGAGGGGCAGAGCCTGACGCCGGATATCGGCAACCTCACCAACGGCGTGCCGAAGGGCGCGCTGGGCGGGGTCAGCGGGGATCACTGGTTCGGGGTCGAGCCGCTCACCGGGATCGACCTGTTCGCTCTGGTCGCGCACGGCGCGCGGGTGTCGCTGCTGGTCGGGATCGGGGCGACGGTGCTGGCCACGGTGCTGGGCGTGCTGATCGGGGTGGTCGCCGGGTATGTCGGCGGCTGGCTGGACCGGCTCGTCACCTGGTCGGCGGACGTGTTCCTGGGGTTCCCGTACCTGATCTTCATGATCGCGCTCGGCGCGGTCACCCCGCTCGGGTTTCCCCGCCAGCTGCTGCTGATCCTCGTGCTGGGCGTGTTCGGCTGGCCCAGGATCGCCCGGATCGTGCGCGCCCAGACGCTGTCGCTCACCAAACGCAACTTCGTGTCCGCGTCCAAGGTGATGGGCGGCGGCACCTGGCACGTGTTCACCACGCAGCTGCTGCCCAACCTGTGGGCGCCGATCATCGTGGTCGCCAGCCTGACCATCCCGTCGCAGATCGGCAGCGTGGCGGCGCTGTCGTTCCTCGGCGTGGGTGTCCGGCCGCCGACACCCAGCTGGGGCCGGACGATCTCCACGGCGATCGACTGGTTCGAGACCGACCCGATGTACCTGGTCTTCCCCGGCCTGATGCTGTTCCTGATCACGCTGGCGTTCAACGTGGTCGGCGACAGCCTGCGGGACGAGCTCGACCCGCGGTCGAAGGGACGGCTGTAGATGCGGACCGCCAAGTTCGTGCTGACCCGCGTCGCCGGGATGATCGTCGTGCTGCTGATCGTGACCTTCGTGACGTTCCTGGTCTTCTACGTGCTGCCATCGGATCCGGCGCAGCTCGCCTGCGGGCGCCCCTGCTCGCCGGAGGCGCTGAGCCTGGCGCGCGAGTTCATGGGCTTC
>CBIMJO010000111.1:0-12783 GCA_966244135.1 uncultured Actinocrispum sp.
ATGACCGAGTGGATCGCGCACCACGAAACACACATCGGCGTCGTGATGCTCGTGGGCGATCGCGCCTACAAGCTCAAGAAACCGGTTGACCTGGGCTTCCTGGACTTCAGCACGAGGGAACGGCGGCTGGCGGCCTGCCGTCGCGAGGTGGAGCTCAACCGGCGGCTGGCACCGGATGTGTATCTGGGCGTCGCGGACGTCACCGGCCCGGACGGCGCGCTGTGCGATCACCTCGTGGTGATGAAGCGGATGCCCGCCGACCGGCGGCTCAGCACCCTGGTCCGGTCCGGCGAACCGCTGGAGGACGTGATCCGGCAGCTGGCCCGGTTGCTCGCCGCGTTCCACGCCACCGGCGGGCTGCCGGCGGAACTGGTCGCCGACGGTGGCCGGGACGCCGTGCGTTCCCGGTGGCGGGACAGTTTCGCTCAGGTCGGCGCGAGCGCCCGCCGGATCGTCGGCGCGGATCAGGTCGACGAGATCGAACAACTCGCCCTGGAGTACCTCGCGGGCCGCGAACCCTTGTTCGACAAGCGAATCCGCGATGGCCGGATCGTGGACGGGCACGGTGACCTGCTCGCCGACGACATCTTCTGCCTGCCGGACGGCCCCCGGGTGCTGGACTGCCTGGAGTTCGACGACCACCTGCGCTATCTGGACGCCCTCGACGACGTGGCGTTCCTGGCGATGGACCTGGAACGGCTCGGCGCTCCGGTCATGGCGCAGCGGCTGCTCAGCGACTACCAGGAGTTCGCCGGTGACCGCGTCCCGATCTCGTTGCTCAGCCACTACCTGGCCTACCGGGCGTTCGTCCGGGTGAAAGTCGCCTGCTTGCGGTACCAGCAGGGCGACCTCGAAGCGGCCGGAGAGGCACGCACATACGCGGAGGTGGCCGGGCGGCACCTTCGGGTGGGCCGTGTCCGGCTGACGCTGGTGGGCGGGCTGCCCGGCAGCGGCAAGTCGACGCTGTCGGCCAGGTTCGGTGGCGTGCTGGGCGCCGTGGTGTTGTCGGCCGACCGGATCCGCAAGGAGACCGCCGGTCTGTCCTTACTGGACGATGCGAGCGCCGGGTACCAAGCCGGCATCTACACACCGGAGCACACCAAGCGGACCTATGCCGAGCTGCTGCGTCGAGCGGAAACCCTGCTGGCTCATGGGGAATCGGTGGTCCTCGACGCGTCGTGGGCCAATGCCGCACACCGGGCCGCGGCCCGCGAGCTGGCCACCCGCAGCCACAGCCATCTGCTCGAACTGCATTGCGCCGTACCCGCCGAGATGGCTGCCGAACGGATCCGCACCCGTACGCCGAACGGCTCGGACGCGAACGCAGCCATCGCCGCGCGGATGGCCGCCGACGCCGACCCGTGGCCGGAGGCGTCCATAGTGGACACGACGTCGACCGTGGACCACACCGTCGTCGAGGCACTGGAGCTGGTGAACTGACCGGGACCGCTTACAAACCGTGCCCCCGGTGGTGGTCATCCCATGAATGGTCCAGCCTGTTGCGGACGTCGATCACGCCGGGGATGGTCGCGGTCAGCCGACCGGCGATCTCCACCTCGCTGCGCCGCTCCAACTGCCCGGCCAGGGTCGCCGTGCCCCGGCACACGGTGACCGCCACCTTGCTCATATCGGCCCACAGCGTCCGCTGGAACACCTCGCGCTCGATGTCCACCCGGATCTCCTCGTCCGACCGGAGGAACACCTTCAGCAGGTCGCGCCGGGACACCACACCGACCAGGCGACCGTGGTCGAGTACGAACAGCCGGTGCACACCGCGGCGATTGAGCTCCCGGGCGGCGAAGCTCACCGACTCACCGGCGTCCACCGCCAGCACCGGCACGCTCATCAGGTCCCCGGCCCGCACGGCCGCCTGCTGGTTGACCAGGTCCACCTGCGAGACCACCCCGACCGGCACGCCGTCCCGGCCGACCACCGGCACTGCGGTGATCCTGTGCCGGTCCAGGATCCCGACGATGTCCTTGAAACCGGTGTCCGGCGCCACGGTGACCGGGTCCTTGGTCATCACCGCCGCCACCGTCAGATCTCGCACGGCGCCCACCTCCGTTGCAGGTATCCGGGGAACCTTTCCAGTCCAGAAGCATCGGCGGGCCAACGACAGGGTCTTTAGGCCTTGAGCGAGAACGGCACCGATCCAGTACGCCCACCTGCCCGTTCACCGGTAAGTAGGGCCTTTCGGCCCGGTGGGCCCTGGCACCCGGCCCTAGGTGTGCGGGTATTCGCTCAGGCACCGTGAAGGGGTAGCGTTTTGTGTGCCGACCTGAGGAGAAACCACCATGGCGATCTCGGTGTTCCTGCTCGATGATCACGAGATCGTCCGCCGCGGTCTCAAGCAGCTGCTGGAGGACGAGCCGGACATCGAGGTGACCGGCGAGGCGGGCACTGTCTCCCAGGCGCTGGCCCGGATCCCGGCGCTGCGCCCGGACGTGGCCATCCTGGACGTCCGGCTGCCCGACGGCGAGGGTGTCACGGTCTGCCGGGACATCCGCTCCTCGGTCGAGCCGCCACCGGCGTGCCTCATGCTCACCTCGTTCTCCGATGACGAGGCGCTGTTCAGCGCGATCATGGCGGGCGCGGCCGGATACATGCTCAAGCAGGTCAGCGGCAACGACCTGGTCGGCGCTGTGCGCACGCTGGCAGCGGGCGGCTCGCTGCTCGACGCCGGGGTCACCGCGACCGTGCTCAACCGGCTGCGCAGCGGCAACGCCCAGCAGGAGGACCCGCGGTACGCGTCGCTGAGCCCGCAGGAACGCCGGATCCTGGACCTGATCGCGGAGGGCATGACCAACCGGCAGATCGCCGGCCAGCTCTACCTGGCCGAGAAGACCGTGAAGAACTACGTCTCCTCACTGCTGCACAAGCTCGGGTTCGAGCGCCGCACCGAGGCGGCCGTCTACGCCACCCGCAGGCACGAAGAGAACCCCTGAGACCCGGTCCCGTCAGGTCTTTCGCCCCTGCCCAGGCACGCCCGGCGGCGTGACGCTGGGCGTGCGAGAGCGGAGGACACGATGCAGCAGCACACCATTGTCGTCGGCGTGGACGGTTCGCCCGCAAGCCGGGCAGCCCTGCGCTGGGCCACGAAAGTGGCTGCCACCACCAAGGACTTCAGTGTCGCCGCGGTCGCCGTGCAGCGACGCGTTCCCGCGTTGCTCCCGGCCACCTCGATGGCACTGTTGCCGCACGGCCGGACGCCCGTGGCCGAGCCATCGACCCGGGCCGATCGACTGCACACCATCGTCGTGCAGGCTGGTGATCAGCGCATGGTCACCGAGTTCTTGCTGACCGGCGATCCGGCTGAGGAGCTGACTCACATGGCCGGGCCGGGCGACCTGCTCGTCGTCGGCCGGCACGGCGCGCTGACCCCGATGGCCATCGGCAGCGTGACCACCGGGTGCCTGCGGCGCGCCCGCTGCCCGGTCGTGGTCGTTCCACCAGGTCCCGAGGAGGAGTGATGGCCGAGAAGAAGAAATGGCGTGATCTGGACGCCCGGCAGCGTGGAGCGATCATCGTCGGCGGAACCGTGCAGGCCGGACTGGCCCTCAGCGCCTGGTACGACCTGTCGCACCGCCCCAGTGACCAGGTCAACGGGCCGAAAGCGTTGTGGGCCTTGATCATCGCGGTCAACTTCGTCGGCCCGCTGGCCTACTTCCGCTTCGGCCGCCACCGCCACGTCACGCACAAAGCCACGCCGTGGCACGAGGTCACCACACCGGCGCCCTAGTCATCGCCGGTCCGCCAGGGACCTGGTACCGCCACGCCGCCGATCGGAGTCCCTGCGGTCGTCACCGTCGTCCGGCTCGTAGGACCAGCGCGGACGGGCGCCGCCGGGCCGGCGCTTGTTGCGGCCGGTGGCCATCCACAGCAGGAAGACCGCGACCGCCACGACCAACGGCACCAATGTCAGTGCCACGATCATGTCCAGGCCGTTGGAGTCGGATTTCACGATCAGCGGCGTGGGGTCGTTCAGTGTCTGGAAGTCGACCATCCCGGTGGCTTCCAGCAACGTCATGTGCTTGTTCACGATGGTGTTCGCGGTAGTGGCGAACTTGCGGATCTCCGGGTCCTGGGTGGTGGTGCGGGACTTGGCGATGATCGGGAAGATCAGGCCGTGCGCGGCGCGCAGGCGCTGCGCGAAGACCGAGTCGAACTGGGTGCCCGAGGACTGAGCCATCTCGGTGAGCCAGCTCTTCTGGTTGTCGTAGGGCGCGTCCGGCAGCTTCAGGTCGTAGATGTCCGCCAGGCGTTGGACCTCGACGTTCAGCGCGGCGTGGTCGGCCGCCATGGTCTTGCCGGCCTCCTGCACCTTGGGGTTGGCCGACTTCGCCTGCGCCATCTGGCCCGCGGGCATCTCCCACAGGTTGGCCATCCGGACCTTGATGATCAGGTCGGCGTCGACGGCCGATAACGGCTGGGCCGCATGGGCTACGGCAGGGAGCGAAACCAGGGCCAAGGCGAGCAGGAACGGTGCGGCAAGTCGTCTCACGGCGTCCTTCTTGTCTCCGAGCATCCGGGCGGACATCGGCCAGGCCGTGCTGGATCCACCCGAGATCACGCTCCCCGGGCCGCCGTGGATCCGGAGCGGCCGGGTTTGAGGACACCGTATTGGGTCCTCGCAAGGGGATACGGCACGGGGGTCCCGATGGTTCAAAAACCAAGAGGTAAGCACCTTCACACTTGCAGGTTTCAATACATAAGCAGATGATGAAACAATGGAGGAGGGGACGGGGCCGACCATCGCCGTCGTCAGCGACGGCAGCGCACTGCCCGGCCGGCTGGACTTCGTGCGGCCGGAGTTACGCCTGCAGGCGGTCGAGCCGCTGTTGCGCCTGCTCGCGACGATGATCCACGAGCTGACCGACCTGCCCACGGAGTTCCTCGCCGTCGAGCCGGGCCGGCTGCAGACCGCCGTGGACGAGCTGCCGGGCGTGACCGGAGCGGTGTTCCTGCCCTACGTGAAGCCGGCCGCGATTCCGGCCGCACCGGGGCTGGTCACCGACTGGGACACCACCGCGATCGCGCTGACCGCGGCCTTGCTCACGACGTTGAGCCGGGCCGGCCGGCCGCCTCGGCGCAGTCGCGTCGTGATCGCCGGGGCCGCGCGGATGCCGCTGTTGGGCCAGCTGGTGGTCGCGACCGGCGTCGGCGAGGTGACCACCTGGAATCCCGCCGACGCGGACGCCTTCCCGCTGCACGAGGTCGCCGCGCCGGCGGACGTGGTGATCGACCTGGTCGGCATGGCGGCCAAGGACGACCCCAAGGTGATCGTGGCGGGCTTCCCGCTCTATCCCCTGCTCGCCCTGCCCGGCCTGGTTCAGGCGGTGGCCAGTGCCCCGGCGGCCAGGATGGCGGTCGACGTGCACCTGGCGTGCATCTACGAGCTGGTGATGGCCACGGCGCCGGACCTCCGGGTGCCGTCCGCGCTCGACCGCGACCTGGTCGGCCGGATCGCCGGGGCGGCGACCCGGGCGATGATCGACATCTCGTCCACAGTGGACGATGTCGGCGACGTTGGATGAGGCCCGCACCTGCGAACTTGCTAAGGTTGGCCGATGCCGGACCTTGCGACCTCGTCGGATTCGTGGGCGGCGCGGAAGGATGGCGACATGACGACGGCGGGCGCACGGTGACCAGGCCCCTTTACCAGCTCAAAGCGGAGTTCTTCAAAACGCTCGGACACCCGGTGCGCATCCGGGTCCTGGAGTTGCTCAGCCAGCGCGAGCACGCCGTCGCCGAGATGCTGCCCGAGGTGCACGTCGAACCGGCGAACCTCTCGCAGCAGCTCGCGGTGTTGCGGCGGGCCGGTCTGGTGGCCACCCGCAAGGAAGGGTCGAACGTCTACTACTCGCTGGCCAGCCCGCTGTTCGCCGAGCTGCTCGGGGTGGCCCGCAAGATCCTCACCGGCGTGCTGGCCGGGCAGGTCGAACTGCTCGAGGACCTGCGGACGCCGATCACGACCCCGGCCACCGGCGCGGACAACTCCCCGGGCAGCTGACCTACAGCCCGATGATCATCAGGTCGTCGATGTCGTAGCGCAGGATATAGCGCAGGGCAAGGTAGCCGCAGTCGAGGTCAACGGCGATGACGCCGGGGACGCGGCTGGCGACGATCGTGGCGCGGTCGACGGAGCTGTGCAGTACGCCATGGCCGGCCATCGCGGACACGGCACGATCGTCCCGACGTCCCCCTGACCAACAAAAGCTTCAACCTCTCCTACGCCGGCAACGACCTCTACCCCGGCGGGAGTTGCAAAGTTTCGTAAGTACGCACATGATGGTCTCTTCGGCCGGGATGGAGTGGTGCTATGGCAGGCCCTGGAAGCACGGGGACGATGAGCGAGTTCGAAACGGTCCTGCACACACAGGTCACCGACAACGTGACGGCGCTGGCCGAGGCCCGGCGAGCCGGTCACGACTACGAGGCCCACCTGCGGTCGGCGCGGATCCGCGACCTGCTGGACCTCGCGGCCCGGCACGGCATCGACACCACCGGCTGGGTGGACACCGCCGCGCTGGACTCCCCCGCCCCCGGCGACTGACCGTGAGTGTGGTGGCGCTCGTCTCCGACACCATGACCTGGCCATCGCTGGTGCGATACGCGGCCCTGATCGAGGATTTCGCCGGGCTCCGGACCTGGACGACGACGGTCGACGATGACACGCAGACCGACCTGCGAGGTCTGCCGTCCGACGTCGGAGCAGTCTTCCTCCAGCGCACCCCACCAGCGCTCACCTGCCGCGCGCGGGCACTGACCCACGGCCTGCCCATCCTGACCGATCAGGACATCATCGCCATCGCCCTGACGGCCGCACTGCTGACCGCCACCAGCCAGGCCGGCCGCACTCCACGCGCGAGCACGGTCGTCATTGCCGGGGCGGACGCGCTGCCGGTCCTGTGCCCGTTGCTGATGATCGCCGGTTTCGGGGACGTCACCACCTGGAACCCAGCTGACGCCGACATGTTCCCGTTGCGCCGCATCACCTCTGGAGCCCACGCGATCGTCGATCTGCTGAACGGCACCGTCGACCTGACGGCAGCCGAGGTGATTCGGTTGGACAGCGGACACCAACCGGTGCTGGCGCTGCCGGGTCTGCTCCGCGCGCTGATCCACACCCGCGGCGCACGACTGGACCTCCATGTCCACCACGCCTGCGCACTCGCGCTCGTCATGGCCACCCCACCGGATCGCCAACTGCCGTCGCGACTGGACCAGCACCTGACCGACCAGGTCACCCACACTGTGACCCAGGCCCTGCATGAGCAGACCCATGACCCCTTCGGCTGACCAGCTGTGAACTGTCACAGCCCGGGCCGCTCCCCTGTCCTCCCGGACGCGCAGACGCGGTTCGTGGTGACCATGTTCGCGCCGCCTGGGACCCCGGTGCTGACCATCGTCAGCGCGCAGGAGCTGGCCGAACGCCGGCGCCTGCGGGTTTCCTAGCCGCTGCCGAGTATCCGCCCGGCACGAGTGCCGGCCAGCAGCCACCCGAGGGTGAACGCCGTGGCGATGGCACCCGCCGCCACGAGCGGTGCCTTGAGTTCAGCGGGAACGTCCCAGGGGCGCAGGGCGACGGCCCAGCCGATCAGCACCGGCCCCTGCAACACGAACGCGGCGAAGGCACCGCGGGTGGCGAACCGGTGCAGCGGGCCGGTGCCGGTGAGCCGCCGTTGAGCGGCACCGAGCAGCCACACCGAACCCGCCACCACCACTGTGCCCTCAAGGGTCGAGGACAGCAGGCTCTGCCAGTGCAGACCACCGAGGAACACGCCCGATGTGCTGCTCAGGTCCACTCGGCCGGCCAGCAACGCGTATACCGGCAGCAGTCCCGCCACGCCGAGCAATACAGTGCGGCAGGCACGCCACAGCCGGTCCGGCACCCGCGACTCCCAGCCCTGCAGGCCGGCCAGGATGCCCAGGACGAACATGCCGGCCAGCTGCGGCCACTGCCAGATGTGCAGGTCGCCGACCTGCCCGCTGCGGGCCGGAAACCCCAGCCGCACAACGAATGTCGCCGCGGCGATGCCCGCCGCCCAGCCGAGCAGGCGGCGGCCGGTCAGCTCACGTCCCGGCGGGAGCAGGCCCAGCGCACAGACCAGGGAGAAGATCAGCAGGATCTCGGCGAACCACAACGCACCCGAGTCCAGCAGTGGATCCCGGTGGACGAACACCCAGGCCACGGACACGTCCCGGCCCGTGGAGCGGTACGCGACCCACATCGACACCGGCCAGATCACCAGCGCGGACACCAGGAACGGCACACCGAGCCGCAGCACCCGCTCTCGGGCGAACCGTGCCGGCCCGCGCCTGCGCAGGCTGCGCGGCAGGAACAGACCGGCCACGAAGAAGAACGTGCCCATCATGAACAGGCCGGTGGGCCCGAGCAGCGTCTTGAGGATCACCTCAACGTCCGGCTGGAACTGCACTTCGTTGACCTCGTCGTACGGCCACCCGCCGACCGCGGAGTAGCCGAGCAGCGCGTGCCCGCCGATCACCCATGCCACCAGGACCGCCTTCAGGTTGTCCACCTGGGACAA
Organism: uncultured Actinocrispum sp.; assembly: GCA_966244135.1. Lineage (GTDB taxonomy): Bacteria > Actinomycetota > Actinomycetes > Mycobacteriales > Pseudonocardiaceae > Kibdelosporangium. Next base: position 8,550 of record CBIMJO010000111.1, read on the forward strand.
CCTGCCGACGTCAGTCGATGTCACGGCGCCGGAAGGTCACGACACCGAGTCCGATCAGGACGGTCGCGACCAGGACGGAGAAAACGAGCGGTGCCGCGGTGACCGTGCCGCCGGGCAGCCTCGGCATGTGCGTGTACGGCGAGAGGTCCATCACGGCGGCGGGCAGGCCGAGCAACGGGCCGAGCTCACCCAGCAGCAGGAACCCGGCCAGCAGTGCCCAGCCCAGCGTGACCAGCCTCGGCGCGAGGCCGAACACGGCGGCGACGATCGCGAGCACGACCCAGACGGCGGGCAGACGGGACGCGGCCGCGGCGAGCATGCGACCCACCTGGCCCATGTCGTTGGTCTGTGCGCCCAGGGAAAGCCCGGCTGCCAGTCCGCCGACGCTCATCAGGGCGACCGTTCCGCTCAGGGCCACCACGAGGTGGCTGCCCAGCCACGATGTCCGTCGCCCGATCCCGGCCAGCACCGGCGCGGCCCGCGACGACGTTTCCTCGGTACGCATCCGGATCAGCACCTGGATGCCGTACACGGTCGTGAAGATCGCCACGAAACCCATCTCGGTGGCCAGGAACGCGTCGACCAGCCCGCTGGTCCCGCCGAGCTTCAGGATCATCGCCCGCGCCTGCGGACTGTCCAGGAACCCGCCGATGTTCGACACGATGTTGCCCAGCACGGCGCCGAGGACGACATACCCCGCCAGCCAAGCGAAGGTCATGCCACGGTTGAGCCGCCACGCGAGCCCCAGCGGACCCCGCAGCGACGCGGCCGCCCGCTCGCGGCCGGGCCGGTCCGGCAGCACACCGGCGCCCAGATCACGGTGCGCCACCAGGACATACGCGACGGCAGTGAGCGCGGCGGCCGCGCAGGCCAGGATGACCAGGACCCACCAGCGGTCACCGGCGAAGGGACGCATCTGCTGACCCCATCCGACCGGGGACAGCCAGGACAGCCAGGTCGAGTCGTTGTCACCGGTGGCATCGCCGACCGCCCGCAGCAGATAGGCGGCGCCGAGCACGGCCGCGCTGATTCCGTTGGCAGCCCGGGCGGTTCGGGTCAGTTGCGCCGCGACACCGGCCACGGCGGCGAAGACGATGCCCACCGCGGCCCAGGACAGCCCGAAGGCCACCGCCCCGGACGCGGGCAGGCCCACGGCGACCAGCCCGGCCGAGGTGGCGAGGCCCAGCACGAGGTTCGCGCCCACCGCGACGGCCAGCGCGGCTGTCAGTGGCGCGTAGCGGCCGAGCACCGTCGCACCGAGCAGTTCCAGCCGCCCGGACTCCTCCTCGGTGCGGGTGTGCCGCACGATCGTCAGCATCGCCAGCAGCCCGACCAGCATCGCGCCGAACGCGCTCAGCTTGAGCATCGACAACGCGCCGATCGAGGCCGGATCGTAAATGCGGCCGTACAGCGCCACTAGTGCCGGGGTCCCGTTGGAGTTCGCCGCCGCCATCACGCGGGACTCCACCGTCGGGTAGAGCCCGATGGTGGCCGAGGCGGCGCTGGTCGCGCTCAGTACGAACACCGCGATCCACGCCGGCAGGGTGATCCGGTCGCGCCGCAGGGCCAGCCGGATCAGCTCGACCGTGCCGTTCATCGCGGGACCTTCTCGCCGTAGTGCCGCAGGAACAGCTCCTCCAGCGTCGGCGGGGTGCTGCGCAGGGTCCGTACGCCCGACTCCACCAGCACCTTCAGCACGGTGTCCAGAGTGGACGTGTCGGCCTGCAGGCTGACCCGGTTGCCGGTGACCTCGAGGTCGTGCACGCCGGGAACCCGCGCCAGATCCGGCGCCGGTGCGACCAGCTCGGCCACGATCGAGGTGCGGGTGAGGTGGCGCAGCCCGGCCAGGGTGCCGGTCTCGGCGGTCCGGCCGTGCCGGATGATGGTCACCCGGTCGCACAATGCCTCGACCTCGCTGAGGATGTGGCTGGACAGCAGCACGGTCCGGCCGCGAGCCCGTTCGTCGGCGACGCACTCCCGGAACTGCCCCTCCATCAACGGGTCCAGCCCGAGGGTCGGCTCGTCCAGCAACAGCAGCTCGGCATCCGAGGCCAGCGCGGCGATCAGTGCCACCTTCTGCCGGTTGCCGGTCGAGTAGCCCCGGCACTTCACCGTCGGGTCGAACGAGAACCGCTCGATCAGCGCGGCCCGGCGGCTGGGCACCAGCCCGCCGCGCAACCGGCCGAGCAGGTCGATCACCTCACCGCCGGTCAGGTTGGGCCACAACGAGACGTCACCGGGGACGTACGCGAGCCTGCGATGCAGCTGGGCGGTGTCCAGCCACGGGTCCCCGCCCAGCAGCCGCACCTCGCCGGAGTCCGCGCGCAACAGGCCGAGCAGGATCTTGAGGGTGGTGGTCTTCCCCGCCCCGTTGGGCCCGAGGAAGCCATGCACCTCACCGGCCTCGACCGTCAGGTCCAGACCGTCGAGGGCACGAACACGGCCGAATGCCTTGCACAGGCCGGAGATGGCGATCGCATCAGACATAGGGGCACGCTAGGTGCCGCATATGGCCGCGTTCAGGGCCCAAAGGCCCGGGCGGCCCGGTCCGGAGGACACGAGAAACCGGCGTCGGTAGCGTGATCACCGAATCCACCACAGGGAGGGCCGTCCGTGTCAGGGATCGAGATAGTCGGCTACGACCCGCGATGGCCCGCGATGGCGGCGACGGCCATCGCGGAGCTGGAGCAAGCACTGCCGGGCGTCTTCGCGGCGATCGAACACATCGGCTCGACGGCGGTGCCGGGTCTGGCCGCGAAACCGGTGATCGACCTGATGGCCGCGGCCGAGGACCTCCAGCCGGTCGAGCGGCACGAAGACGTGCTGGCCGGACTCGGTTTCGCCCGGCACGCCAACGGGATGACCGATCGGTTGCTGTACGCCCGCACGCCGGACGGCGTCCTCACGCACAACCTTCATGTCGTCACGTCGGCGAGCTGGCCGACGCGCAACCAGCGGCTCCTGCGCGACTACCTGCGGGGGCACCCGGCCGATGCCGAACGGTACGCACAGCTCAAGCGGGCGATCGTCGCGGCCGGAGTCCATCACGGTGACTACGCCGCGGCCAAGACGGACCTGATCCAGGAACTGACCGACAGCGCCCGTCGCGAGCTGGGCCTGCCGTCGGTCCCGGTCTGGGAGAAGTGACGTCCGTACACGAAAAACCGGGGCGGCCCGGCGGCCGCCCCGGCTCGGGGTCCCTAGGGAGTCCTCACCTCCTTCCTGCGCAGGGGAGCCTGAGGGGCGGTCCCGACGCCGGCGATGTGCCGGACCGTCGCCATCAGCCACAGCGCGGCGGTCGCGCCGACCAGCAGGCCGAGCATCAACTCGGTGCCGGCGATCAGGGCGAACAGTGCCGCGAACAACGCGATGATGCCGAGCATCGTGCCCAGCGCCTGGAACACGAGCGTGGCGGTGGACTTGGTGGCCGCCTTGTACAGCTGGTCCGCGCCGCCGTACCCACACCCGACCATCCCGAGCAGCAGGATCGCAGCAGTGGCACCGCGGGTGTCCGAGATGAACACGACGTCCGCCCCGCTGAGGTAAACCACGTACACCAGGGCGATCAACGCCATGATGAACGTTGTCACTCCGTCCTTCCATGTGAGTCTCATGGCCGACACCCCTTCCTCCTCGAAGGTGCCGGCTCCAGCCTCGGCCGCGCACGCCATCACGCACAGGGCCGGAAGTCCTGCCGCCCCGGGCCATCCGGCAGACGCGCGGCCCGGTCTCGGTGCCCAGCCATCAGGAGCCGCTTTCCCGTGACGCGCAACACTTTCCGATCGCGACACTGGTCCCCATGCAGACTCAGACGGTTGACGACCGGTACACCGACATCACCGACGGGCGGCTGGCGCGAGCGCTGACCGCGGAGGACCGGCAGGAGTACGCCGGGCTGAACCCCTTCGAGCGCCTGACCTGTCACGTCCACCGCCGGTGGCTGCACGACTGTGTCGCCTCTCCCGCGCACGTCAACATGATCAGCGGCCACCGCTGGTGCCGCCGGTGCGCGATGCCCGCCAACGTGGCGATCGACCACGTCTCCGGCGCGGTGAACGTCCTCTGCCCGAAGTGCGGCTGCAGCCCGAACACAGTGGCCACCCAGCAGATCATCCGCGCGTGCAAGGCCAGCATGGCCGCCGCCCATGACACCCCTGGGGCGTGCGGCTGAACATGCCGCACGCCCCGGTGGATCCAGCACCACTCCTCCGTCTCGGTCTTGCCGTTCACCGCG
>CBIMJO010000112.1:0-12641 GCA_966244135.1 uncultured Actinocrispum sp.
GTCGGCCACCTCGTTGAGCGCGATGACCATGATCTCGGCGGACAGGATGAAGTCCGTCCTGATGGCGCCGGTGACCATGTATTTTTCCGCGTCCGCACCCTGCTCAGCCACCGGGGCGGCATGCGCCCCGTGTCCGCTGACGCGGCCCCACACCTTCTCGGCGCCCTCGGAGTGCCGCACGCCCAGCGCCGCACCGAGCACGAGGCCCGGGTTGCCCGGCTCGTCCACCGACAGCAGCGAGGACGCCGCCGCGGCCTCGTCCAGCAGCGTGGCGATGTCCGCGCCGGCGAGACCGGACGGCACCAGGCCGAACGCGGTCAGCGCGGAGTAGCGGCCGCCGATGTGCGGGTCGGCCAGGAACACCTTGCGGTACCCGGCGTCCTCGGCGAGCTTCTGCAGCGGCGAACCCGGGTCGGTGACCACCACGATCCGCGAGGCGGCGTCGATCCCGTTGGCGCTGAACGCCTTCTCGAAGATCCGGCGGTGGCTGTCGGTCTCCACCGTGCCGCCCGACTTGGACGACACGACGATGACGGTACGAGACAGGTCGCCGGCGAGAGCGTCGGCGACCTGCCCGGGGTCGGTGGTGTCCAGGACGACCAGCGGGACCCCCGCGGTCGCGGTGATCACCTCCGGCGCCAGCGAGGACCCGCCCATGCCGGCGAGCACCACCCGGTCCACGCCCTCGGCGTGCAGGTCTGCGCGCAGCGCGTCGATCTCCGCCAGCAGCGGCCGGGACGTCTCGTGCAGATTCACCCAGCCGAGGCGGATGGCCGCCTCGGACTCGGCCTCCGGACCCCACAGGGTCGCGTCCTGCGCGGCGATCTTGCTGGCGACCTGGTCGTGCACCAGCGTCTCGACGAGAGCGGCCGCCTCGGCGGCCAGCTTCTCGTCGACGATGTTGACGGAGATCTCGATCATTTCGGCTTCGCTCAGCCCTTTGCCTTCTCGAGTTGGCCCGACACGGTCTCCAGCAGCTCGGTCCAGGACTTCTCGAACTTGTCCACGCCCTCGTCCTCGAGCACCTTGAACACGTCGTCCAGGTCGATGCCCGCGTCGGACAGCGCGTCGAACACCTCCTGGGCCTGCTCGCCGGTCCCGGTCACCTTGTCGCCCTCGATCCTGCCGTGATCGGCGACCGCGTGCAGGGTCTTCTCCGGCATCGTGTTGACCGTGTTCGGCGCGACCAGCTCGTCGACGTACCGGGTGTCCGAATAGGACGGATCCTTGACCCCGGTGGACGCCCACAGTGGACGCTGCGCGTGCGCACCCGCGTCGGCCAGCACCTTCCAGCGGTCGGTCGAGAAGACCTCCTCGTAGGCGGCGTACGCCAGGCGCGCGTTGGCGATGGCGGCCTGGCCGCGCAGCGCCTTCAGCTCCGCCGTGTCGGCCTTGTCGATCCGCTTGTCGATCTCGGTGTCCACACGCGACACGAAGAACGAGGCCACCGAGTGCATCTTCGACACGTCGTGCCCGTTGGCCCTGGCCTGCTCGATGCCGGACACGAACGCGTCCATCACCTGCTGGTAGCGCTCGATCGAGAAGATCAGCGTGACGTTCACGTCGATGCCCTCGGCCAGGGTCGCGGTGATCGCGGGCAGGCCGGCCAGGGTCGCCGGGATCTTGATGTACAGGTTGGGCCGGTCGACCGTCTTCCACAGGTCCTTGGCCTCGGCGACGGTGCGCTCGGTGTCGTGCGCCAGGCGCGGGTCGACCTCGATGGACACCCGGCCGTCGACGCCACCGGTCGCGTTGTAGATGTCCCGGAACAGGTCGCACGCGTTGCGCACGTCGGTCGTGGTGATCTCGCGGACGGTCGCGTCCACCGACGCGTCGCGCGCGGCCAGCTCCCGGACCTGCTCGTCGTAGGACTCGCCCTTGCTCAGGGCGTTGGCGAAGATCGTCGGGTTCGTGGTCACGCCGACCACGTTCCAGTCCCGGACCAGCTCCGCCAGGTTGCCGGAGGTCAGCCTCTCGCGCGACAGGTCGTCGAGCCAGATGGAGACCCCGGCGCCGGACAGGGCGGTCAGCTTCGCGGTGTTGTCGTTCGTCACTTGCCTTCCTCCACTCGCTGCAGCGAGCGCCGTGCCGCATCGACAACGGCCTCGGTCGTGAAACCGAACTCGCGGTACAAAGTCTGGTAGTCCGCCGACGCGCCGTAGTGCTCGATCGAGACCGCCTCGCCGGCGGAGCCGATGAACCGGTACCACGGCTGGGCGATGCCGGCCTCGACGGAGACGCGGGCGCGCACCGACGGCGGGATCACCTCGTCGCGGTAGGCGGCGTCCTGAGCGTCGAACCACTCCACCGACGGCATCGAGACCACACGAGTTGCAACGCCGCCGGCCTCGAGCACCTTCCGTGCCTCGACCGCGATCTGCAGCTCCGAGCCTGTGGCGATGAGCACTACCTGGGGCTCGCCGTTCGACGCGTCGGCCAGCACGTAGCCGCCCTTGGCGACGCCCTCGGGGTCGGTGCCCTCCAGCACCGGCAGGTTCTGCCGGGTCAGGGCGATGCCGATCGGGCCGTGCGGCCGCTCTATCGCGGTCTTCCAGGCGGCGGTCGTCTCGTTGGCGTCACCGGGGCGCACGATGGTCAGGCCCGGGATGGCCCGCAGCGCGGCCAGGTGCTCGATCGGCTGGTGCGTCGGGCCGTCCTCGCCCAGGCCGATGGAGTCGTGCGTCCACACGTAGATCGCCGAGGTCTTCATCAGCGAGCCCAGCCGGACCGAGGGCCGCATGTAGTCGCTGAACACCAGGAATGTGCCGCCGTAGGGGCGGGTCGGGCCGTGCAGCGAGATGCCGTTGAGGATCGCGCCCATCGCGTGCTCGCGGATGCCGAAGTGCAGCGTGCGCCCGTACGGGTTGGCGTTCCACTCCTTGGTCGAGGTGTCCGCCGGGCCGAACGAGTCGGCGCCCTTCATCGTGGTGTTGTTGCTCTCGGCCAGGTCGGCCGAGCCGCCCCACAGCTCGGGCAGGGTGTCGGCCAGCGCGTTGAGCACCTCGTTGGAGGCCTTGCGGGTGGCCAGGCCCTTGGCGTCCGGCTCCCAGTGCGGCAGCTTGGCGTCCCAGTCCTCGGGCAGCGTGCGCCCGATCAGCCGGTCCAGCAGCGCCTTGCGCTCCGGGTTGGCCTGCGCCCAGGCGTCGAACTTCGGCTGCCAGCCGGCCTTGGCCTGCTCACCGCGCTCGATGGCCTTGCGCGTGTGCTTGAGCACCTCGTCCTCGACGACGAAGCTCTGCTCCGGGTCGAAGCCGAGGATCTCCTTGATCGCGCGGACCTCGTCGGCGCCCAGCGCGGCGCCGTGCGCCTTGCCGGTGTTCATCTTGGTCGGCGCCGGGAAGCCGATGATCGTGCGCAGCAGGATGAACGAGGGGCGCCCGGTCTCGGCCCTGGCGTTGGCCAGCGCATCGAGGATGCCGGTGACGTTCTCGCCGCTCTCCACCACCTGCACGTGCCAGCCGTAGGCCTCGTAGCGCTTCGCGGTGTCCTCCGACAGCGCGATCGTGGTGTCGTCCTCGATGGAGATCTTGTTGTCGTCGTAGATCACCGTGAGGTTGCCCAGCCGCTGGTGGCCGGCGATCGACGAGGCCTCGGAGGTGACGCCCTCCTCGATGTCACCGTCGGAGGCGATCACGTAGATCTGGTGGTCGAACGGGCTCTCGCCCTGCGGGGCGTCCGGGTCGAACAGGCCACGCTCGCGGCGGGCGGCCATCGCCATGCCCACCGCGGAGGCCAGGCCCTGGCCCAGCGGGCCGGTGGTCATCTCCACGCCGCGGGTGTGCCCGTGCTCGGGGTGGCCGGGGGTCTTGGAGCCCCACTTGCGCAGCTGCTCGATGTCCTCGATCTCCAGGCCGTAGCCCGACAGGAACAGCTGCAGGTAGAGGGTGAGGCTGGAGTGGCCCGCGGACAGCACGAACCGGTCGCGGCCGATCCAGTCCGGGTCGGCCGGGTCGTGCCGCATGACCCGCTGGTAGAGCGAGTAGGCCAGCGGGGCGAGGCTCATCGCCGTGCCGGGGTGGCCGTTGCCGGTGTTCTGCACGGCTTCGGCGGCCAGGACGCGGATGGTGTCCACCGCCCGTTTGTCCAGGTCCGTCCAGTCGGCGGGCACAGTAGCTGTAGTGAGGCGGGTTACATCATCATCTGTCACGGACACGGGCTTGCGCTCCTGCTTTCGATTCGTGCGGGACACTCCAGCTGATTCCCACGAAACAGTGGTCCCGCGTGTTCTCCCTCGTCCCACGCGTCAGCGTAGTCATCCTGGCGATAGTTGCGACCGCAGACGCACCTGGACGGCGTGTGGTCTCGCCGACCGCCACCCCACCCGGGTACCCGTACGTAGCCGGTCTACTATTCATTCCCGTACCCGAGCAGATTCCGACCACCTCAGGGAGCGTCATGTCACCGGTGCGCCGCAGCGCCGAAGGAGCGCCGTGAGCATCACCGCTGACCCCACCACGAGCGTTCCCCCGCGCCGGTTCAAGGATGTCGTGCGCGCATACGTCGCGCTGACCAAACCGCGGATCATCGAGCAGCTGCTGGTCACCACCATCCCGGCGATGCTGCTCGCCCAGCGCGGCATTCCCTCGCCGTGGCTGGTGCTGTTCACCATGGTCGGCGGCACCCTGGCCGCCGGCAGCGCGGGCGCGCTGAACTGCGTGGTCGACGCCGACATCGACGCGGTGATGAAGCGCACCAGCGCCCGGCCGCTTGTCAAGCACCAGGTGCCGGTCCGCAGCGCGCTGATCTTCGGTGTCGTGCTCGGCGTGCTGTCCTGCGGGTTCCTCTGGCTGACCACGAACTGGGTCGCCGCCGCGCTGTGCGTCGGCGCGATCCTGTTCTACGTCTTCGTCTACACGATGCTGCTCAAGCGCCGGACCTCGCAGAACATCGTCTGGGGCGGGATCGCCGGGTGCATGCCGGTGGTGATCGGCTGGGCCGCGGTCACCGGGACCGTGGGCTGGCCCGCGTTCGTGCTGTTCGGCGTGATCTTCTTCTGGACCCCGCCGCACTCCTGGGCGCTGGCGATGAAGTTCCGCGACGACTACAAGGCCGCCGGGGTGCCGATGCTGCCCGCGGTGCTGCCGGCCCGGCAGGTGTCGTTCCGGATCGTGCTGTACTCGTGGGCCATGGTCCTGTGCGGACTGCTGCTGGTCCCGGCCACCAGCTGGATCTACGCGGCCTCCGCGGTCGTGCTCGGCGCCTGGTTCCTGGCCGCGGTGCACCGGCTGCACAACGTCTACCGCCGGGGTGGCGAGGCCAACCCGATGAAGGTGTTCCACCTCTCCAACTCCTATCTGTGCGCCGTGTTCGTCATGGTGGCAGTGGACTCGGCCATAGGATTGCCAGTCACCGGGTGGTTCTGACTTTCGTAAGCTTCTGTTCGTCTTTCCCCTGGACCCATCCGGTCCGGGCCGCCGACCGCTGGGTCTGCAACCAGGCAAAACGGTGATCTCCGACTTTCGTTCCATGACACTGCGTGATCGCTGCGCCACTATTTGGTCTGTACCTCCCGTTTTCTACCCTGCAGTGGAGGAGACCAATGAAGTTCCACAGGGGCGTGGTCGTGGCGGTCGCCGCGATGGCCGCGCTGACCGTTGCGGGGCTGCCCGCGCAGGCCGCGACCAGCGTCGTGGCCGCCCAGCTGGCGGTTCCGTGGGGACTCGGCTTCCTGCCGGACGGCAGCGCCGTGTTCACCGAACGGACCACCGCCAAGATCAGGTCGCTGCGCAACGGCACGGTGACCGACGTCCAGACCGTGCCGGGTGTCACCCCGGACGGTGAAGGCGGCCTGCTCGGCCTGGCCGTATCGCCCAAGTACGCCCAGGACCGCAGCGTTTTCATCTACTACACAACACGTTCCGACAACCGGATCGCACGTGTAGTGCTCGGCCAGACGCCACAGCCCATCGTGACCGGCATCCCGCGCGGCACGCAGATCCACAACGGCGGGCGCCTGGCGTTCGGCCCGGATGGACTGCTGTACGCGGGCACCGGCGACGCGGGCAACAGCGCCAACGCGCAGAACCGCAACTCGCTGGCCGGCAAGATCCTGCGGATGACGCCGGACGGCAAGCCCGCGCCGAACAACCCGTTCAACACGCTGGTGTACACCTACGGCCACCGCAACCCGCAGGGCCTGACGTGGACGCCGGACGGCCGGATGTTCTCGGCCGAGCTGGGCCAGAACACCTGGGATGAGCTGAACCTGATCCAGGCCGGCAAGAACTACGGCTGGCCCACGTGTGAAGGCAAGTGCGGCAACCCCGGTTTCGTGGATCCGCTCACAGTGTGGTCGACCGCGACCGCCTCGCCGAGTGGCATCGCCTACTACAAGAACAATCTGTACATGGCGGCGCTGCGCGGTACACGCATGTGGGTGATCCCCGTGACCAGTTCGGGTGTCGGCCAGCCACGGTCGCTCTACCAGGGCACTTTCGGGCGACTGCGTACCCCGGTCGCGGGACCCGACGGCAACCTGTACTTCACCACGAGCAACCGGGACGGCCGCGGCAGCCCCGTCGCGACCGACGACCGCATCATCCGGAGTGACGGGGCTTGATCCCGAGACAGGCCACTCGTATTGACGCAACGCCACCACCCTCTCTGACGTCCTCCTTGTAGAGACGCGATTTCCGGGCTATGACCGGGAAAAGAGGGGGTAAAGGATGCGGAAAGCAGTCGGCCTGGCCGTCGCGGCGGGTGCCGCGGCGGCCATGGTCGCCGGGTGTTCCTCGCCACAGGCCGTGCAGACGCCGCCCGCCGGGCAGTCCACTGTGGGCAGTGTGCAGGGCAGGCCGGAACCCGACGCCCCGCCGCCGCCCCAGTTCGGCCAGCCGTACCAGTTCGGCACGGCACAGGGCCACGTTCCGCCCACCGTGGACGGCAAGGCGCCGGTGGTGCGCAAGATCCAGACCGACAAGCCGTACGTGTTCATCACCATGGACGACGGCGCCATCAAGGACCCGAGCGCCTTACAGCTGATCAAGGACTCCGGCGCCAAGCCCACGCTGTTCCTCAACGAGAAGTACTTCAAGGGCCACGAGGCCTACTTCAAGGCGATCCAGGACCAGGCTGGTGTGGAGATCAACGACCACACCATGACCCACCCGAACCTGCGCGGAAAGCCTTACGAGGCACAGAAGAAGGAGATCTGCGGGGACGCGGACGCCATCGCCGCCGCGTTCGGCAAGCGCCCGCTGCTGTTCCGCCCGCCGTTCGGCAACTACGACGCCAACACCCAGAAGGCCGTCACCGACTGCGGGATGAAGGCGATCGTGCTGTGGACCGCCGCGGTGAACGACGGCGTGGTCCAGTTCCAGTCCGGCGACAAGCTCAAGCCGGGTGACATCGTGCTGATGCACTTCCGGACCACCTTCGTCGAGGACTTCCGGGCGTTCCTGGCCCGCGCCAAGCAGGACGGCGTGACCCCGGTGCCGTTGAGCGACTTCCTGCAGTAACGCTAGATTTGCGCGCTGTGGAGTTGATGCGCAAGATCGCGCGCTGGACCGCCGCCCGCCCCTGGCTGACCAGGATCCGCCCGGCCGTGCTGGCCACCGACAAGGTGCTGCTGAAGCTGACCAAGGGCCGGGTGACCCTGGTCGGCATCGCCGGCATGCCCTCGCTGATCCTGACGGTGACGGGCCGCAAGACGGGGCAGCCGCGGGACATCGCGTTGCTGTACGTCCCGGACGGCGAGGACATCCTGCTGGTGGGGTCCAATTGGGGCGCTCCGGGCCATCCGATGTGGACGCTCAACCTGATGGCCAACCCGGACGCCTCGGTGAACGTGAAGGGCCGCAGCCACAACGTCCACGCCCGCCAGCTCACCGGCGACGAGCGCACCGCCATCTGGCCGACCCTGGTCGAAACCTGGCCCGCCTACAACAGCTACCAGTCCAAAACCGACCGCGAGCTAAGAGTTTTCCGCCTCACCCCGCGGTGACTCTCAGTCCGGTGTGACCATCTCCAGCAGTTCCCCCACCGATGGGTCCTTCAGGGACTCCAGGATGCACTGCCACAGATCCAGGTTGGCCGCGGCCCAGTGGGAGTAGGCGGCGCGTGCTTGGGGGCTGTAGAAGTAGAAACCGGCGTCGTGCACGCCCTGCTGCTCGCCGACGATCTTGTGGGCCAGCTCGTGCAGGGTGATGCCGTTCTCGTCGAGGTAGCGGTGGGCGAGCATGACCGGGGTGATCGGCAGCGCCTTGAACAGGGTGTCCGCGTCGGACAGGGCCTGGGCGGCGAGGGAGATGTCGCGGTGGCGGGTGGCCATCTCGGCCTCGATGATGATCTCGTCGATGCGTTCGGCGACCTCCTCGGCCACGCCCGCGCGGGCCAGGATGCCCATCCGCAGGTCGCGGCCGGCCGAGGCGGCCGAGTTGCGCAGCACGATGTAGTTGAGGTCGTGCACCAGCGCGGCGGTGGCCACCACCGCCGGATCGGACCCATTGGCCTGGGCGAACTCGACGGCCTTCGCGCGGACGAACCGGACGTGGTGCCAGCCGTGGAACGGCAGGTTCGCGGCGAACCGTTCACAGAGCCGCCTGACCCGGCGTTCCACCTGGTCGAGCGCGGCCTGGTCGACGGTGCCCAGGCCGGTGGCGGTGTTCGAGCTGAGCATCGGGCCTCCTGACGATGCACGGCTACGGGGTGAAGGCATCGTACGGAGGAAACGGCCCGGCACGCCGGTCATGACGACACACACTCACCCGCGGCGGGCACCCGGACTGTCGGTGGGGTGTGTGATGCTGCGGGCATGGCCTTCGTCTTCGATGCCGAGTTGTGGCTGTGGGATGCGCGGCGGATGGACACCTGGACCTTCGTGACCGTGCCCGCCGACGCGTCCGAGCAGATCCGGGAGCTGGCGGCCGGGCTGCCACGCGGGTTCGGGTCGGTCCGCGTCGAGGTCACCATGGGCGGCACCACCTGGCAGACGTCGATCTTCCCGAGCAGCTCGGACGGCTGTTACGTGCTGCCGGTCAAGAAGGCGGTCCGCAAGGCCGAGCAGATCGACGTCGGCGACGTCACCACCACGGAGATCGCGCTCATCGACCTGTGACCAGGCCGGGTTCCAGCGGGGGAGGGGTGACCGGGCGCATGGCGACGTGACCGACGTGGTTGCGCCACGCGTCGTACCCAGCGGCCCGCAGCACCTCGGCCGCCTCCGCGGCGAACCCCTCGGAGTCGAGCCGGGCGGCGAGCACGGGGCTGAGCGCGGACAGCTCCTCCGTTGGCATGCCTGCGGGGACCCCGCCGAGGTAGCCGTCGGGACCGCGCACGCAGACGCCCAGATCAGCGAGCATGGCGTCCATCCGGGTGTCGAAGCGGTCCCGGAAGGCGGCGTCGGTGCGGATCGTGCCGACGGCGTGCGCGTTGGCGAGGTTCTCCAGGTTGTCGTCGTGCAGGGCGTACCAGGGGGCCAGTTCGATCGGCCGGAGGTTCTCCACGCTGAACGCGAACTCCCGCGCGGCCAGGCCCTCGGCGGTCTTCTGGTAGACGGTGTAGCGGGAGGCGATCGACTCGGTCCAGTTGCTGCCGCAGATGAACAGCCCGCCGGGCCGCAGCACCGACGAAGCCCACTGCAGCGCGCGTTCCCGGAACGGGTGGTCGAAGTACATGAACACGTTCATGCACCGGATCACGTCCGCCCCACCGTCCACAGTGAACTCACCGACGCCGCCCGGGACGAGCGTGAGGTTGTCGGACTCGTACTGCCGCACGGGATCGCGGACCAGCACGCCCTCCTCAGCCGAGGCGGACCCGGCCAGCAACGAGTCCAGCAGGGCACGGAAGCGGGCACCGGTGGCCGCCTGGTCGGGTTCGTAGTTCCCGGCCTGGTAGTAGAGCAACCGGCCATCCTCGGCGAAGGACGCGTACGCACCCCAGTGGTCGTAGACCAGGTAGTCGCCGAACGCGGGATCGACCCCGATCACCCGCCACGAGGGCAGCCGCTTCGCCGTGTCGATCGTCGTGAACGGCGGGAACCCGCACCCCAGGTCCACGAAAACGGCGTCGTGCGAAGGGCTGTGCCAGGGGTTCCCGGCCACGTACTCGTCGATCTTGCGGTGCCGCCCGGCCATCGTCACCGGCGGAACCGACCCGGACCACGCGCTCGGCACGGTCCGCGGCGCGCTGAACCCGATCATCCACGCGGTCAGCCCGGAGAAGTCCGCCGCCGATACACGAGCGCGCCGCATCAGCCGGAAGGCCCGGTCCGCCAGCGCCTGCGCGTCCGGGGACGCGTCGGTCAACGCCTCGAGCTCGGCCAGCACCGCGGGGGACAGCCGCCCGTCGAAGTACGCCGAGTTCCACCGGTCCAGGATCACAAGATCCAGCTTGTCAGATGTGCTCCGCCAGCGCCGTGAGCCGTTGCTCCACGGGGATGTGCCGCCGGCTGATGCCGGTCGACGGGTCGAACGACAGGCTCCACGGCCGCATCGCCCGAGATTTCACCAGGAACGTGATCGTCCCGTCCTCCGCCTTGGGGATGCGGTGGAACTCCTCGGCCAGCAGGGTTCCCGACTCGCCCGCCGCGCAGACCCCGCTGCGCTGCAGGCTCGCCGCCATGATCCGGGTGCCGTTGGCGTTGAGCTCCGCGGTGAACCGCTCGTGCAGGTACGAGCCCTTCAGCAGGGTCGTGCAGAAGTGGTACCGGTGGTTGTGCACCGAGTCGGCGTACCCGATGCGCCAGTCCAGCTGTGGTTTGTACTCGTGCAGCCAGAACGAGAACTCGTCGGACGGCTGGTCCATCAGGCACCACGCGAAATGCGTTGTGGTCTCCCGGGATTTCGACCGGACGGTCTCGGCCATGGTGTCGCTCAGTGTCGCCAGGTGTGCCCGGATCTCCGCGCACAGGTCGGTCCGGGCGGCCCATGGGGTGAACCGTTCGGTGACGTTGTGCCAGTCGTGCACATCGGTCGCTCGCAAGGCGCAGGCCAGCTCGGCCAGCGCCGGAAGGCGGGTCCGCATCTCAGCTACTTCCCAACCCCGCTACGGCGGTGAACTCCTCGCGGAAAGTATGGAACTTTCGCTCCAGTTCCGCGAACCCCTCGTCGCCGAGGGGAGAACCGGTGATTTTCTCGAACAGCGCCAGGAACTCCTGGCGGGTGGTATCCGGGGTGATCCTGAACTTCGGTACCGAGCGGGTGTTCAGCATGCGGTGGAACTCGGCGCGCTGCATCTCGTAGATGTAGGAGCCTTCAGCGAACCGCAGGCTGCGGGGGTAGAGCGAGGTGGCGCCGGCCAGGTCGCTGTAGAGGGTGAGCCAGATGCTGTCGTCGAAGATCTCCACACGGTCCAGCGGCGGGTCTCCGACCACCGCGATCTCCATCGACGCACAGCGGCCACGGGCCAGGTACAGGCCGACCAGGCCGGCGGAGATGTCCTCGGTCAGCCGCGCGCGGATCTTGTCGTAGTCGCCCGCCGCGCCCTCGTGGCGCAGCAGGTACCGCGCACGTCCGCTGATCGCGGACGCCTCCCGCGGGTCGGCCAGCACCAGCCGCATCTCGCGGTCGGTGCGGGTCAGCAGCAGCCGGGCCGCGGCGTAGCGGCCGGCGAACCCGCGGAACAGGTACGACCGGCTGGCGGTCAGGTCGGCCATCATCTGCCGGTTGAACTCCGGATCGGGGTCCGGCGTGGGCGGGAACACGTGGGTGGGGAAGAACTCCGTGTTCAGCGCGCGGTACTCGGCCGACAGGTCGCGCAGGGCCTTCTTGCTCTCCTCGACCAGCGGGGTGACCAGCGCGCGCTGGGACGCCGACGCGGTGATCAGGGTCTGGCCGAACCCGACGATCGCCGAGATGAGCGTGCCGGTGCCGAGCGCGGTCACGAGGTTCTTCCAGGTACCGGCGTCCATCACGGTGGACATCCACAGGCTGCCCACCGCGACCACCAGCAGGACGGCCAGCAGCAGACCGGTCCTGGTCCAGAACATCTCGCGGACGGGGTTCGAGCGGATGCCGTTGGCGTCCGCGGACACCGGGTCACCTCCTTGGCGGGCACTCGAACAGACGAATGCGCATCGTGTCCGTTCATGCGCGCCGAGTCACTGTACGCGCATTGCCCACCAGGCAAAATCGGGAAAACGGGGGATGTTCGCACCTGTTCGCTGGCACACCGCGATCAGTCAGGCACCCGATGGGACCAGTGGATGACCCGGTTGCCTAGGGTGACGCCATGCAGATCGCAGGCAAGGTCATCACGGTAACCGTGGCGCTGGCGGCGGCGGCCGCTTTGAGCGCCTGTACCAACTCCGAGCAGGACTCCACCCGCGGCACGAACACCGCCACCCCGCCGCCCACGACCTCTTCTTCGTCGTCGTCCAAGACCACGACGAGCACGAGCACCAGCGCGTCCGGCGCCCCGGCCTCCGGTGCCGCGGCGAACGGCCCGGAGTGCAAGGCGGACGACATCCAGGTCAGCGGTGACTTCGGCGCCAAGCCCACGATCACCCTGCCGGCCACCTGCAAGCCGCCGACCACCCTGATCACCAAGGACCTCAAGGCCGGCACCGGCGCCGAGGTGAAGAACGGCAGCGTCGTCGAGACGAACTACCTGCTGGAAACCTGGTCGGACAAGAAGATCGTGGACAACAGCTTCGACCGCGGCCAGACGGTCCGCATCTACGCCCCCGACGGCCACGAGAT
>CBIMJO010000113.1:0-12485 GCA_966244135.1 uncultured Actinocrispum sp.
CGTCCTGGTGGGACTGCCGTTGACGTTGTTCGCGCTGGACTTGGGCCCGGTCCTCGCCGGTGGGTTGCTGGTGCTCAGCGCGATGGGGTTCGCGTACGCGTTGTGTCTGCAACGGGCTTTCCTCGACGTGACACGGCCGGAGACCCGTGGTCAGGCGTTCGGTCTGCTGGGTACCGGAATGCAGACGTTGCAAGGTGTCGGCCCGGCGTGCTTTGGTGCCCTGGCGGAAGTCCTGCCGCCCGGGATGACGATCGCGGTGGCCGGGGCGGCGACTGTGCTCACGGCGTTGCTTCAGCCCAGGGCCGCAGGCGAGTCCGCGTCGGGGACGACCACCGTGGGCGCGCCGGAGCCGTCCGCGGGCACCGACCAGACGTCCGCGCGGCCACGATCCCGCGGCAAGGCGTAGCCGATCGTGTGATCGTCCAGCCAGGCGGCCTGGTCGTCGACGCTGCGGGTCTCGGCGAGCGGGGTGACCTGGCCGGTCTGCAGGTTCAGCACGCTGAGCCGCCAGCCTTTGGCGGGGTCAGCGTCGATCGCCTGTTTGAAGGCGATCCGGGCGCCGTCCGGGGACAGTGACGGGCACTCGACGTTCTCCCGCAGGGTGCGGACGCTGTTCTTGGCGAGGTCGCCCTCGACCAGGTAGCGCTTGCCTGCGGTGGACATCGTTGCGTAGAAACGGTTGTCGTCACCGGTGAAGGTGACACCCCAGAAGTTCTCGTCGACCGCCTTGTAGGGCTTGCCGTCCCGGGTGACGTCGAAATCCTCCAGCGTGCCCACGAGCTGGTCGGTCTTGGTGTCCAGGATGCCCGCGCGGGTGGAGAACTGGCCGCCGTTGTAGGAGTCGCCGGTGACGAACACCGTCCACGCGACCATCCGGCCGCTCGCCGAGACCCTGGCCCGGTTCGGCACCCCCACGAGCGGGATTTCCTTGGTGACGCCGAGGTTCTTGTCCAGCACCGCGATCTGGTAGGTGGTGAGGTCGCCGTCCTGGCGCAGGCAGACCCCGGTCCCGCCGGCCGCGTACACGCGGGCGCAGGTCATCGGGGACACCTCGCGGGTGCCGCCCGACTGGGCGATCAGATGACCGTCAGCACCCTTGGCGATGATCTTGGTGCCGGTCAGGGTGACCTGGCCGGAGGCCTCCGCTCCCCTGGTCCGCACGCTGACCACGTAGATCACCGCGGCCGCGGCCAGCACGACGGTCACCGCGATCCCGATCAGGATCCGCGCTTTCATCCCCATGACGCCCACACCAGTCCGAACGCGACGGACGACACGAAGTACGCCACCGCCTGAGTTGTCTGGATCAACGCGATCCCCGTTGTTCGCAACGCTTCCGGCAGGACCGGCCCGGCCAGAGCGATCAGCACACCGTCGGTCGCGGCGTAGAACGTGCCGTACAGAGCCAATGTGACCACGATGACCGGGACTCCGCCGAAGGGACCGAACACCAGCACGTACACCGCGAGCAGGGCCACATATCCGCCGACCACAACGGGAAGCCGCCCGAACCGGTCGGCCAGTGCCCCGAACGGTGCCGCCAGCGCCAGGTAGGCGAGGTTGGTGCCGACCGCGAGCAGCGGGAACCAGCCGATCGCGATGTCCTCCCGCCGTTGCAGCAACAGGTACACGAACCCGTCGCCGATCGTGGACAGGCCGATGACCGCGGCGATGATCATCACCTTGCGGACCCGGCGGTCTGCTAGCAGCGCTAGCGCCGCTTTCGGTGACACGGTGTTGGCCTTGGGCCGTTCACCGCGACGGTCTTTGACGAACAGGACCAGCAACGCGACCCCGAGCAGCGCGAAGCAGAAGCTCGTCACGAACACCGCGTCGAAGCCCTCGGTCGTGACGCCCGAGCCCACGGCGGCGAGCACCGCCAGCGCCACGAGCGGGCCGGCGAAAGCGCCGAGGCTGTCCATCGCCCGGTGCACGCCGAACGCCCGGCCCAGCATGTCCTGCGGCGCCGACAACGTGATCAGCGCGTCCCGCGGCGCGGTCCGCAGGCCCTTGCCGGCCCGGTCCAGGGTGATCATCGCGCCGATCGCGGTGAGCGAACCGCCGACGAGGAGCAGCCCGAGTTTGGTCACCGCGGACAGCCCATATCCCACGCCCGCAACGGCTTTGCGGGTGCGGACCCGGTCGGCGATGTAGCCGCCGACGAGCCGCAGCAGTGCGGTCGCGCCGGTGTAGAGGCCGTCGACCAGGCCGTAGGCGACCGGGGTGAGGTGCAGGCCGAGCACGAGGTACACGGGCAGCACGGCGGTGACCATCTCCGCGGAGATGTCGGTGACCATGCTGACCGCGCCCAGGGCGACGACGTTGCCGCCGATCGCCCTGAGCTTCCACTCGGCCTTCCGGTCCACAGTGGACAGGTACACGCCTACTGCCAGGTGTCGAGGATGGGCGACTTGCTCGCGGCGTTGTTCAGGCCCGGAAGCCCGTACGCCGCCTCGATCGTGCGCAGCACCGTGTAGTGGTTGATCGATTCGTTGTAGCTGCCGACCTTGACGTTGGCGCCGACGAACGCGGTGAAGATCTGGTTCACCGATGTGCCGCTGTCCTCGTCGAACGTCACGATCAGCAGGCTGTTGTGCGTCTTGGCCCACTGCGCGTAGGCGTCGAGATGCGCCTTGAGCCACTTGTCACCCGTGCCCACCGAGCAGTCGTGCATGTCGTTGCACATGTCCGGCGTCACGAACGCGACGGTCGGCAGCTGGGTGAAGTCGGCCGGGAAGACCGAGTAGCGCAGGTTGTTCGAGGCAGGCACGTTGCTGAAGTCGACCCAGCTGTTGTGCTTGCGCCGGTAGGTGCCGCTGGAGCAGCCGGTGTAACCGTCCGACGGCATCGCCTCGGAGTAACCCTTGAACGTCTTGCCTGCCCCGGCCAGCTGGCTGGCCAGGTTGGCCTTGGCGCCGAGGTCCTTGCAGGCATCGTCGGTGATGCCCTGCGGGGACCCGGAGAACAGGGCCACATAGTTGGGCTGGCTCGGGTGGGTGATCGCGAAGGACTGGGTGAACTTCGCGCCCTGCGAGGCCAGCGAGTTGAAGTACGGCGCGTTGGAGCTGCCGTTGATGGATGAGTACTTCTTGTTCTCGAACATCACGAGCACGATGTGGTCGAACTGCGGCACGGACGCGGCGAGGTTCTGGACGCCGTCGTTCGGGCTCGCCGCCGCGACCGCCCCGGCCGTCGCCAGCATCGCGGCCGCCAGCGCGGCCGTCATGCGTGTGCGGAACATCAATCCTCCAGGAGAGCAGGGACTCCCATGTTTCGCAGCCTCACGCTTACTCCCTGTGCACGCCTAGGGTCGAAAGGATGTTGTCGGGATGAATTCGCCGAATTCACCCGGGCGGACCCGGACATTTCGGAAACGGCCACTGTGGCCGGCCGGGTGCGGCAGGATTCGGTGCCATGGACAAACATCTGGCGTACGGCTGGCTGGCCCGTGAGGACAAGGTGCTGTTCATCCGCCGCGCGCCGGGCAACTTTCTGGGCGGCCGCTGGGAACTCCCCGGCGGAACGGTCGAACCCGGAGAACCGCCCGCGGACACCGCCGTGCGGGAGATCGCCGAGGAGACCGGCCTGCGGGTGCGAATCCTGAGCGAACGGGACTCGCTGAGCTGGCCGGACGTCACCGGCCGCCCGCTTCAGATCCACGCGCGGATCTACAACGTCACCGAGGACTCCCCCGCCCCGGTCACCCTCAACCCGGGCGAGCACTCGGACTTCGCCTGGCTCACCCCCACAGAGGCCGCGTCACTCGACCTCCTGGACCACGTCCGCCACACCCTGCCGGCGTCCTGAGATGGCGTGGTTCGTCCTCACTGATGGTGTGCCGCCGGAGCCGTCGTATGACGAGTTGCTCTCGGGCCGGGACCAGCCACAACCGCTTTCGTTGCTGGCACGCCTGTTTCAGGAGCTGACCGGCACCGCCATGAAACGATCCAGGACACTGGTGCATGAGAGAGGGAGCTACGAGGAGGTCGCGCGCGGGTACTGCGGCGACCGGAATGCGGGCTATGTCTGGGACTACGTGGCTCCGGTCAATGACACATCGCTGCCCAACGACGAAACGTACGTGACCTACGGGCTGCCCACCGCGACCTTGATCTGGGCCGTCGCATATCGGAAACGGGGACAGCTGGGCTACGCCACGTGGACCTGCAGCTACCTGCACGCCAGGTTCGTTGGCGACGGGCGTGACATCGTGGAACGGGTGTGGACCGAGGTGTGCGGCGTGGCCCCGGTTTTCGTTCCGGCACAACCACAGGCCGCGCAGGCCTATGAGGACTTCGCCCGCCGGCGCGAAGAACGGTTCCGCGCGGACCTCAGACCGGGTCGGTGAGCGGTCACCGTTCGGGGCGGGCATCCACCCGGATGAGCGTCTGCTGGCCCGCGGCGATGAGTTTCCGCTGGTCGTCCTGGTGGACGTAGACGTCGATCGCACTGATGGCGCCCGCGTGGAAGTAGCGTCGTCCCCCTGCGTTCCCTCCGTCGCCCGACGAGGCGCGCAGGTCCCCGATGCCGATCATCATCGCACCTGAGGGCCGCCTCGACGCGCGGTCGGGTGGCCCTCGGTGCCGTGGTCGGACGATCAGATCAGCACGGGTCGACCGGGCGGACCCACCGGTGGGACCGCAGGATCGCACCGGTGGGGTTGGTCGCCGTTGAGCCCTGCGGGACGAAGACCTCGAACCCCGTGTAGTTGGCTCCCCGGTACAGGCACACACCGTCGAAGGCCGTGCTGGTCCCGTGGTTGTAGATCGCCTTCACCGGCCGGGACGACGACCAGGAGCAGGTGACCGGCGCGTTCCACCAGTCGTTGTCGGCATTGGTCCAGCTGCAGCGGCTGCTGCTGCCGTCGATGACCGGCCAGGCGCACATGTTCCCGGACGGACACGACAGGGCCTGTGCCGAGACGTCCCCGGTGGGAGTCAGCGTCCAACCGGAGGCGGTGGGTCTGTGCACCGCGGCGATGTCTGCCGACGCGGTCCTGCTCAGGAGGGACATCAGTGCGGCGGCCACGATGACCAGGACGGTCAGTGTTTTTCTCATGCTCACCCTCAGGCACTCGGAGCAGAATCTTCCAACGGGGCCGACTCTTTCACCGGCGGCACGGGTGCACGGCGAGTTTCGAGCACGGTCAAAACACCTGCCGAATCAGGACGTGCGGGAGTGGCCGGAGGCAAGCACGTTCAGCCCCAACGGGGTGATGAGATGCGTCGCGAAGTTCTCGCACCGGTCGGTCGTGATGAGGCCCGCGTCGCGCAGGACGCTGGTGTGATGGCTGACGGTCGCCGGCGTGACACAGGCCAGCTTCGCCAGCCTGGTGGTGGTGCTGCCGTTGAGGGTTGATCGCAGGATCGTGGCGCGGGTGGTGCCCAGCAGCGCGCTCACGTGGTCGCCGTCGCCGCAGCCACCGGCCAGCAGCCGGGACTCGGTCCGGATCGGGAACGCCAGGACCGGACGCAGTTGCGGATCGGCGAGTGCCACCGGGTGGTACAGGCAGAAGTAGCACGGGATCAGCACCAGGCCGCGACCCTCGAGATACAGATCGCGGTCGAGCGGGTAGTCGACCGTCAGGACCGGTGGTTGCCAGCTGGTGGCGGGCCCGAGCGATTCCAGCAGGCCCTCGGGTCCAGTGCGCAGGTAGCGCTGGATCCCGTCGGCGCACTCGATCCGCAGCCCGTTGTCGACCGTTTGCAGGTGCGGCTCGATCAGGGATCTGTAGTACACCTGGAATGCCTGCCGCAGTTGCCGCAACGCCGCCGGCTTCCCGCGGGCGAGTTCGTCCATCCACCTCGCCGCCGGTCCTCCGGCTGGCTGGATCCGGCTGATCTCGTCGCGCAATCGGTGTGCCGGCGTCGACACGACCGCCTCGGCACCCGTGTCGATGTCGGGCACATCCAGGGTGGGCGTGAGCAAGTCCGGAAAGTAGGCCGCGTTGGGCGCCACGGTCATCAGGGTCTGCACCGCCACCCGCAGCACACCATCCCGGCTCACCCACTCGCGCACCTGGCGGCGCCACGGGTCGAAGGACAGCTCACCATCCGTGTGCTGCAGGACCTGGACGCTGCTGATGATCTCCCACATGAGGTCGATCTCGAGTTTCAACCTTGTCCGCGCAAGATCCGCGTCGGTGAAGTGAATACGCAACTGCGGCACGTCGTCCCCCGGACCCGGCAGCCCCTGCCGAACGTGCGGTCGATCCCCCCTTGGATGCAACCTCTGCCACCAGGATTCTCCAAACGCCCGCTCCCGGACAGGTCAATGCGCGGGTTTCCGCCAGGATCGGCCGATAGGAGCACCCACCCGGCCTCCGACTGCGCGACCGGACGTGCGGGATAACGCTTTTTGTTGGCACACAACGGATCAAGGATGGATGTCAACCGGCGAGGCGTTCCACCAACAGCAGTCCCCCGATGCCGATCATCATGGCACCGCTGATCCGGCTGACCACGCGCGCGGCCTTCGGCTTGGCGGCCAGCACGATCCGGGCCAGCACGCCTACGACGAGGTAGACCACGCCACACAAGGCCATGTGCAGCACGCCGAGCAATGCGGTCTGCGCCGCCACCGGCCACTCCGACGCCGGGTCGATGAACTGCGGGAACAGCGATACGTAGAGCAACATGCCCTTGGGGTTCAGGCCGCTGGTGCCGGCGCCGCGGAGGATCACCCGGCCCGGTGAATCAGCCAGGCCCTCGGCGGCGCCGACCGTCGCCGGACGGGTGAGCACCCCGAAGCCCAGCCACAGCAGGTACGCCGCCCCGGCGACCGTCAACCCGGTGAGCAGACCGGCCGAACTCGCGACGATCACCACCAGCCCGGCGACCGCGAGCACGGTGTAGCCCGCGTAGCCGGCGACCAGGCCGATCACCGCGGGCAGCACCGAGCGGCCGCGCAGGCCGGCCGCGATGGCGTAGGCCCAGTCCGCGCCCGGGGTGCTCACCAGCAGCAGGTCCACCAGCAGGAACGTCAGGATGGTGTCGAGTGCCATGCGCAAAGGCTAGGGAGGAACGGCCGGAAAGTGTTCCCAACTTTCCCCCATTGACCGCCGTTTCGAGGGAGAATCTTGCTCATGGACGCCGTGGACCGGAAGATTCTTGCCGAGCTGCAGCAGGACGGCAGGCTGACCATCACCGAACTGGCCGCCCGGGTGCAGCTGAGCGTCTCGCCGTGCCACCGCAGGCTGCGGGACCTGGAACGCAGCGGCGCGATCCGCGGCTACCGCGCCATCGTCGACCCCGCCGCGACCGGCCTGCACTTCCAGGCG
Organism: uncultured Actinocrispum sp.; assembly: GCA_966244135.1. Taxonomy (GTDB): domain Bacteria; phylum Actinomycetota; class Actinomycetes; order Mycobacteriales; family Pseudonocardiaceae; genus Kibdelosporangium. The sequence continues at coordinate 7,280 of CBIMJO010000113.1, forward strand.
CTGGTGTTCGCCACCCTGCACTGGGAGGGCCATGACACCGTCGCCGCTTTCGAACGCGCGATCAGCGAGATCCCCCAGGTGCTGCAGGCCCAGCGCTTGTTCGGCGAACCCGACTACCTGCTGCGCATCGCCACCGCGGACCTGGAGGCCTACCAGCGCCTCTACGACGACACGCTGGTCAAACTGCCCGGTGTGCGGCGGATGACCTCAACAGTGGTCATGAAGCATGTGGTGGACGACCGTCCGTTGCCGCAGTAGCCAGGAACACGAACTCCCGCCCCGGCCGGTCCGGCGCGTCGCGCACCTCGACATCCGCGAACCCGCTGGCGGCAAGCAGATCCGTGACCTCCTCGCGCGAGCGGAACCACAGCGTCGACTCCGAGCGCAGCACCTCGCCCTGCGGCAGGAACACGAACGACCAGCGGAAGGTGACCCGCGGGAGCGACACGTCGACCAGGTCGGCCCATGACTCGACCGGGCCGACACCAGGGATCTTGGTCACCCGCCGCGTGCCCAGGAACGTCCACTCCTCCCAGCCCCGGAATGCCGGATCGCGGGTCTCGAACACCACGTGCCCACCCGGCCGCAGCGCAGCGCGGATGCCGCGCAACGAAGCACCGAGGTCGGGGATCGCCTGGGCGACGTTCGCGGTCATCGTGGCCACGTCGACCTGCAGCGGCGGCAAGGTGGTCGCGTCGCCGAGGATCCACCGCACCGCCGGGGATTTCGCACGGGCGACGTCCACAGAGGCCGCCGCGGGGTCCACTCCGGTCACCTCGAGACCGCGTTCGGCGAGCATGACCGCGAACGTCCCGGTGCCACAGCCGACATCCAGCACGCTGCGCGCACCCAACGACTCCACAATGGCCACGTACGGGTCCAGATCGGACCGATCGGGGTCCAGGGCGTCGTAGATCGCGGCCAGCCGGGGATGGGCGAACACTTCGTCAGGCATCTCACTCACCGTAGTAGGGCGCACAGCCGGGATTCGGCGACTCGCCGGGGCGATGATCCCCGGATCTGGCGGTGTCTGCCGGAATACTCCCGTGCGTGCTCGTCACCCCGGACGGACCCGTGTTCTCCCCTGGAGACCTGGTCGACCTGCTGGAGTGCGACCACCGCAGCGTGCTGCACCTGGCGCTGGCCGCCCGCCTCGAGGGCGCGCCGAAACCCGAGGAAGCGCAGAACCTCCTGGTCGCCAAGCACGGGCTCGCGCACGAACAGGCGGTCCTGGCCAAACTTCAGCAGCAGCACGGCGCCGGGGTGATCCTGATCGACCAGCCCGCGCCGCAACCGGACGCGCTGGTCAAGGCCGCCGAGCAGACCCGGGTCGCGATCGAGTCGCAGGCGCCGGTGATCTACCAGGCGGTGTTCTACGACGGCGAGTTCTACGGCCGCGCGGACTTCCTGATCCGCACCAAGGACGGCCAGTACGAACCGCACGACACCAAGCTCACCCGCCACCCGAAGCCAGCAGCGGTGCTGCAGCTGACGACCTACGCGGCCGCGTTGCGGGACGCGGGGTACCCGGCCGGGCCGGAAATGCACCTGATCCTGGGGGACGGCAGCACGCACAGTTACCGCGTGCACGACTTCCTTCCCCTGGTCGTGCATCTTCGCGACCGGCTCCGGCAACAGCTCAAGCAGCCCGCCGGGCTGCCCGCGCAGCTGTGGGCGGATGAGCGCCCGGCGTGCGTGACCTGCAAGTTCGCCAAGCACTGCGCGGACGGCCGGGAGGCCGCGCGGGACCTGTCGCTGGTCGCGAACATCCGCACCGACCAGCGCCGCAAGCTCGTCGCCGCGGGCATGGCCACGATCGACGACCTGGCCAACGCGACCACCACCGACCGGCCGCCGACGATGTCGGTGGCCACCTTCACCGGGCTGCGGGCGCAGGCGAACATCCAGGTCATCCAGGACGAGTCGCGCACCGCGGACGACCCGGTCGGCAAGGTCGCCTACGAGGTCCTCTCCGCCGAGGTCCTCGCGGGCCTGCCGGAGCCGAGCCCGGGTGACGTGTTCTTCGACATGGAAGGCGACCCGTTCGCCTTGGCGGGCAGTGGGTTGGAGTACCTGTTCGGCGCGGTGACGGTCACCGAGGCCCAAGAGGTGTTCCGGCCGTTCTGGGCGCACAGCCGGGTCCAGGAGAAGAAGGCGTTCGAGGACTTCGTCGACTTCGCCCTGGACCGCACCACCTCCCACCCGGGCGCGCACATCTACCACTACGCGCCGTACGAGGTGAACGCGCTCAAGAAACTCGCGGCCCTGCACGGCACCCGCGAGGAGGCCGTCGACACCCTGCTGCGCACCGGCGCGCTCATTGACTTGTACGCGGTCGTCCGAAAAGGACTCCGCGTGTCCCAGCGGTCCTACTCCATCAAGTACCTCGAACCGCTGTACATGCCCGACAAACGCGCCGGTGACGTGGTCAACGCGGTGTCCAGCATCGAGGCCTACGAGGAGTACCTCACCCTGCTGGCCGCGGATGACATCGCCGAGGCCGAAGCGGTCCTCGACGGCATCCGCGACTACAACGAGTACGACTGCGTGTCCACCCACCGGCTCTACAAGTTCCTGTTGCAGGTACGGGCAGAGGCCGGGATCGAACCGTACGTCCCGGACGAGTCCGAATTGGACGTTCTCATCGACCAGACCGCCGAAGCCGAAGCGGCCGAGCGGCGGGCCGAACGGGCGGCGAGGATCGCGGCGGTCGTGGATCCGTTGCTGGACGGGCTGCCCGAGGATCCGGCACAGGCCACTGAGGACGAACAGGCCCGGGCGTTGCTGGCCGCGAGCGTGGGCTATCACCGGCGGGAGACCAACCCCGCGTGGTGGGACTTCTTCCGTCAGGTCGGTGCGCCACTGTCCGATTTGGAATCCGACACGACGTGTGCCGTGCCGGTGTCGATCACTCCCGAGGACTGGGTCTCACCGAGCGGCCGCGTGCGCAACGCGAAACGCCGCCTGCACGCCAAGTGCGACCCCGACCGGCCACACCCCTTCGCCATGGGCGAGCAGGTTCGCGTTCTCTACCCCGGCACACCCGTGAACTGGACGCGCAGCGCCAAAATCGTCGGGGACAGCGCCGACGAGATCGTCATCGAGGAAAGCGCGAAGCCCGACGAGACCACCACGGACCGGCCCCTGGCGATCCTGCCCGGCGACCCGGTCAAGCCGCAGCCGAAAGACGAAGCGGTGTACGCGCTCGCCGAAAGCGCGGTGCCGCTGCTGCCCTGGCTGCCGTCCCAGGCCGGGATCGACCTGCTGCGCAGGCTGCCGCCGCAGACCGTCCACGGTGGACTGCCCAAGGGCGAAGACCTTGTGGAGACAGTGATCTCGGCCGTCGACGCCCTCGACGGATCGACACTCGCCGTGCAGGGACCACCCGGCGCGGGCAAAACCTACCTCGCGGGCCGGCTGATCGCGCACCTGATCGAGAAGGGCAAGTCCGTCGCGGTCACCTCCAACAGCCACAAGGCCGTCGAGAACGTGCTCAGCTCCGCGCTGGCCGCGGGCCGCGCGGTCGGTGTGCCGATCCCGACCGCGAAACGCCCGAAAGGCCAACCCGCCAAGGACTGTGAGTGGGACCAGCCCAAGGACAACAACTCCCTGGCGCGCTGGCGGGGCGACCAGGGCGGCGGGCACCTCGTCGGCGGCACGGCCTGGACCTTCGCCAACGCCGCCATGCGCGACCAGCCGTTCGACGTCCTGATCATCGACGAGGCCGGCCAGTTCGCCCTCGCCGACGCCCTCGCGGTGTCCACCTGCGCCAAGAACCTGGTGCTGCTCGGCGATCCGCAGCAACTCCCCCAGGTCGTCCAGGGCACGCACCCGGCGGGCGCGGACGCCTCCGCGCTGGGCCACCTGCTCGGCGACGCCGACGTCATCCCACCGCACCTCGGCTACTTCATGGACCAGACCCGCCGCATGCACCCCAACGTGTGCGACCCGGTATCCCGCCTGTCCTACGCCGGCCTTCTGCACGCCCACCCCACCGCCGCGGGCCGGTCCGTCGAAGGCATCGAACCGGGCCTGTACCTCCACAAAGTCGACCACAGCCACAACATCACCAGCTCACCCGAGGAAGCCGACGCGGTCGTGCGCGCGGTCCGCGAACTGGTCGGTCGCATGTGGACAGACGGCAACCACTCCCAAGCGCTGAGCGACGCGGACATCCTCGTCGTTGCCCCCTACAACCTCCAGGTCCGGATCGTGCGCCGGGCCCTGGACGAAGCCGGGTTCACCGAGACCCGGGTCGGCACGGTGGACAAGTTCCAGGGCCAGGAAGCCCCGGTCGTCCTGGTCACCATGACCTCCTCAGCCGCCGTCGACCTGCCGCGGGGACTGGACTTCCTGTTGTCCCGCAACCGGCTCAACGTCGCCCTGTCCCGCGCCCAGGCACTGGCCGTCCTGATCTGCTCCCCCCACCTCGTCCAGGCCGACATCCGGGACGTCGAGCAGATGCGCCTGGTGTCCGGAATGCTCGGCCTGCAGGCCTCCGCACAACGCTGGCCCTTCGCCTGAACCCGGGAAACCCGGTTGCCGTCCGGTGCGATCCTGGTGGCAAGCTGTGCCCCGACGACCTGCTCGCCGAACTTCAACGGCGCCGCCCCTGCGTGGATCACCGCCCTGCTCACGCTGGACCTCAAGTTCGGCACACCCGGGCGGGCATGACACCAGCTGGGGACCGAAGAAGGAAGTGCACTCGTACTTCGCCGTGAGCACAACGAAACTCTGACCGCACTCCCCCGCCGGACCGGCCCGCGCCGGTCCGGCGGTTTTATTCTGTCGCTGTTCGCCGGTCATTCAGGCAGGATGGTTTCCCCCGCCAAACACACACCCAGTGAGGGGGACGCATGTCTGCGCCCGAATCAGGGGACAGCCCAGGTTCGTCACAGCGCAAATCAGCAGTGCTGCTGGCACTGCGCTACTACGGACGTGAGCTCCGGCGCGGCAAGCGCTGCGCGATACCCGCGCTTACCTTGCCCGCCTTGGGAAACGTCTGCCTGCAGTACGTGTTGCCGTTGATCGTCGCCACCCTCGTCGGAGACCTCGCCGACGACGGCCACACGTCGGTCATCGGATACCTGCTGGCGTTCGCCGGAGTGGCCCTCGTGGCCGAGGTCCTCTGGCGGATCGGCATCCACTGCCTCAACCGCACCGACGGCCAGGGCATCGAGAACCTCTACGTCATCGGCATGAACGA
>CBIMJO010000114.1:0-12418 GCA_966244135.1 uncultured Actinocrispum sp.
CCCGCACGCCGGGCACTGGGCGGTCCACGAGATGTGCACGCGCTGCAGTGCCCGGCCGTGGGGTCCGGCGCTGATCACGTTGCCCATCCGGTAGATCGAGACCGTCGGTGTGCCCACCGCCTGGGCCAGGTGCCTTGGCCCGCTGTCGTTCGCGAGCACCACCCGGGCCTGCTTCAGCACTCCGGCCAGGCCGGGCAGGCTCAGCGCACCGACCAGGGATCGCACCGGGATCCCCTTCTGCCCGGCCAGGTCCGCGACCTCGGTCTCCTTGTCCGTGCCGACGATGACCACGCTCGCGACGTCGGTGACCGCCTCGATGACCTCCACAAAGGACTGTGCGGGCCAGCAGCGGCGCCGGTCGTGTGCGCCCGGGTGGACCGCGAGGACGGGCTTGTCCAGGCCGTCGAGCGCCGCGGCGGCTTCGGCCAGGTCGCGGTCGGTGACCTCGACCCGGGGTTCCAGCGAGGTCGGGCGGGCCCCGGCCAGCCCGGCGATCTCCAGGCCCCGCATCACCTCGTGCTGGTAGGCCTGGAACGGCACCCACCGGTCCAGCGGCTCCGAGTCCGGGATGCGCGACCCGATGGTGTAGCGGGCGCCGAACTTCCGGACGAACGGGTTGGACCATTCGCCGCCGCCGTGCATCTGCACCATCAGGTCGAACTCCTGCGCGAAGAACTCCGGCGTCTCCGGTTCGGGCAGGATCTGCACCTCGTGGATCGGCCCGGGGCGCCCGGCGAACAGCTCGGCGTGCGGCTGCCTGCCGAGCAGCACGATCCGTGCCTCGGGATAGGCGTCGGCCAGCGACTGGATGCCAGGCAGGGACAGCACCAGGCCCCCGATCCCGCCCCCGCGCAGCACCCCGATCCGGGTGACTCCGGGCAGATGCGTCCCGGCCGGGCCGATCTCGAGCATGGCGCACCTCCTCGCCGGAGGGTTGCCCATGCGGTGGCCGGGTATGCGGCCGGGTGCGCACTGTGAATTTCACAGCCCGGTCTGCCTGGCGCGGCGGCTCGGGACTACCAAGCCGACGATGGGCCGCGCGATCGACACGCTGCTCGCGGCCGGGCTGATCCGGGGTCAGGTGGGGGTTGTTGACGTCCAGCGGTTGCGGAGGGCGGTCAGGGCTTCGGGGGTGGGGTGGCCGTACAGGCGGAAGCGGGCTATGCCGCCGTCGGGGTGGCTTTCCAGGCGGACTTGGGTGATGGGGTCCGTCGCGGTGAGGCGGAAGCGGTGGGTGGTGTCGGGCTGGACGTGGGTCTCGGGGAGGAGGGGCGTGCCGTTGCCGCCGAACAGGGCCACACGATCGGGCGAATTGCCGCGGTAGTGGGTCGTGGCGATCTCGGCGACGACCGGGACCGCGGGGCAGGCCAGGGTGATGACCGCCCAATCGTGTGTGTCCGTACGCCTTCGGGCGGTTTCCCAGCCGTCGGCCATGAACCGGGATTCACCCGGTTGCAGCATGTTCGCCGGTGGTGAGAAGAAGCCGTCGCTCGATTCGGCGACAACACCACCGTTCAGGGTGGCGACGAGATCGAACGGCACCTCGGTGACGAACGCCGGGTCGGGCACGACCTCGCCGTGCACCCGCAGCCGGGCCACCCCACCATCGGGGAGGATGTGCAACCGGACGTGGGTCACGCGCCACGGCACGGTCACCGCGAACGGATTCTGCGTCCCGCCCTTCAGCTCGCTCTCCGGGACCAGCTCGAACCAGCCGGTGATGTCGTCCGCACTCGGGTAGCCGTCGGCGCAGGCGCCCTCGATCCGGCAGTGCGACGGGTAGTTGCCTAGGAAGAACGCCGTGTCCACCACGATCCCGCGCACGACCCCGGGCGCCCCGAGCCGTAGGACCACCCAATCGTGTCCCGGCGCGCGGCCGAACCGGCGGCGGGTCTCCCAGCCGTCGTACTGCTGGCCCTTCGGGGTGAACGTGTGCGGCTGGAAGGTGGGTGGCTCCGGCTTGATCAGGTTCTCCTTGTCGGCGAAGAACTCGTCGCTCGCCGCCGGCACCGTCCCGCCGCAGGACCGGGCGGCCAGGTCCGGTAAGGTTCCGAAGTCGATCATGGGGATACCCTGTCCTTTGTGTCCACAGTGGATTCACGTGAAACGAATTCACGCCAGTCGGCCACCGCCGTGATGTCCGTGAGCTGGGCAAATGGCGTGTAGGGCCGGCGAAGTAGCATCGCGAACGAGCTCGATGAATCCGCGAGTTCGATGACGCCGAGTTCCAGCGCGGGCGGTTCGGCGGGCAGCAGCCGGTCGCGCAGCACGTCCATCGGCACGTCGTAGAGCTCGCCCGCGATGGCCGAGCCGCCGTGGGCGACCGGGGCGAGCCCCGGGAACGCCCCGCCCACGGCGTAGAACCGGTACTTCGGCGCGGTCGAGGTGACCGCGACCAGGGGAGCGCCGCACAGCAGCCCGTGCAGCGGCTCGCCCCGCATCGCCCCGCCGTTGAGGAACATCAGCGCCATCAACCCTCCAGCAGTGCTTCGACGCCGGTGATGCCGAAGTACACGGCGAACAACCCGGCCAGGACGGTGAGCAGCCAGCCCGCCTCGCGCCAGCGCCCGGTGCAGATCTTGATGGCGACGAACGAGATCAGGCCCGCGCCGACGCCGTTGGTGATCGAGTAGGTGAACGGGATGACCGCCACGGTGAGGAATACCGGGATCGTGTAGTCGCTGTCGTTCCACGGGATTCCGCGGCACTGGGCCATCATCAGCCCGCCGATCACGACCAGCGCGGGCGCGGCGGCCTGCGCGGGCACGACCTCGGTCAGCGGCGTGAACAACATCGTCACCGCGAACAGCGCGCCGGTGACCACGCTCGCCAGCCCGGTCCGCGCGCCCTCGCCGACCCCGGCGGCCGACTCCAGGAACACGGTGTTCGGCGCCGACCCGGTCAGCCCGCCGGCGATCGCGCCGGTCCCGTCGACGAACAGGATCCGGCCCATGCCGGGGACTTTGCCGTCCCGCATCAGCCCGGCCTCGGCCGAGACGCTGGTGATCGTGCCCATCGCGTCGAAGAACCCGGACAGCACCAAGGTGAACAGGAACACCATGGCGGCAACGGGTCCGGCCGAGGCGAACCCGCCGAACAGGTCGATGTGCCCGAACAGGCCCAGATCCGGGGCACCGAACACGTGATCCGGCAGGGCGGGATCGGTCCGGCCCCAGCCACCGACGTGGAACCCGTCATGGAGCACTATCGACAGCACGGTCATCACGCCGATGCTGATCAGCAGCGCGCCCGGCACCTTGCGCGCCACGAGCACGATCATCAGCAGCAACCCGAGGCAGAACACCACGATCGGCCAGCCGGACAGGTGCCCGTCGATGCCGAGCCGCACGGGCACGGGGGAGTTGGCGGCGTCCGGCACGCGGGTCACGAACCCGGCGCTGACCAGGCCGACCAGCGCGATGTACAGGCCGATGCCGACCGTGATCGCGGTCTTCAGCGGCATCGGGATGGCGTTCATGATCCGTTCGCGGATCCCGCCGACCGCCATCAGGACGATGCAGAACCCTTCCAGCACAACGAGTCCGAACGCCTGCGGCCAGGTCATCGCGGGCGCCAGCTGGAACGCCACGATGCCGTTCACGCCCAGCCCGGCCGCCAGGGCCAGCGGGGCGTTGCCGATCAGTCCCATGAGGATGGTCATCACCGCGGCGGCCAGCGCGGTCGCCGTGGTCACCTGGCCGGGATCCAGGCGGGCGCCGGTGATGTCCGCGGAGGCACTGAGAATCAACGGGTTCAGCAGCACGATGTAGGCCATCGCGACGAATGTCGTGACACCGCCGCGGACTTCCCGGCCGACAGTGCTGTTTCGGGCTTTGATGTCGAAGAAACGGGTGGTTGAACGGGCTTCGTTGTCCGTCTGGGTCATGTCTGGTTCCCTTGCCGGTGGGCGTGCTTCTCCGGACCCGCGACTTGCGGGCCTGGCGGACACACGTTTTGGGTATTCAGGCGCTCCGGTCAGCGCCAGGGAAAGTGCTCAGTACTCGACCCGGTCGGGGTTATCGAGCCAGGCGGCGAACGGGATGAAACCGTCCACTCCTGCCAGCTGGGCCACGGGTACGTGCCAGCTTTCGCGGGGTTTGTCGAACAACTCGTAGAAGGCGCGGTCGTCGAACCCGGCCTTGGCGGCGTCGTGCCGGTCGGCGGCGTAGATGATCCGGCCGACCCGGGCCCACAGCGCCGAGCTCAGGCACATCGGGCACGGCTCACAGGACGACACCAGCAGGCAACCGTCCAGTTTGAACGTTCCCAGCGCCTGGCAGGCCCGGCGGATGGCCACCACCTCGGCGTGCGCGGTGGGGTCGAGGGTGGGCGTGACCTGGTTGGTGCCGGTGGCGACGATCTGTCCATCGTGGACGACCAGCGCCCCGAACGGGCCGCCGCCGTCGGTGACGTTCTGCTTGGCCAGGTCCACACAGCGGTTGAGCCACTCGGTCTCTTGGGCGTTCATGACGTTCCTGTGATGTGCTCGGGGCGGATCGGGACGCGGGGCAGTTCCAGCCCGGTCGCGTTCCGGATGGCGTTGGCGATCGCCGGGGTGGCGGAGATCGTGGGCGGTTCGCCCACCCCGCGCACGCCGTACGGCGAGTGCGGGTCGGGCCGTTCGATGACGTCGACGTTCATCGGCGGCATGTCCAGGATGGTCGGGATCAGGTAGTCGGTGAAGGACGGGTTGCGCACCTTCCCGTTCGACACCTGGATCTCCTCCATCACGGCCAGGCCGAGGCCCTGCGCGGAGCCGCCGTGGATCTGGCCGAGGACCGCGTCCGGGTTGATCGCCTTGCCGACGTCCTGGGTGCAGTCCAGCTGAACCACTTTGACCAGACCGAGGTCCAGGTCGACGTCGACCACCGCCCGGTGCGCGGAGAACGCGTACTGCACATGGGCATTGCCCTGGCCGGTCTCCGGGTCGAGCGGATAAGTGGGCCGGTGGTGGTATTCGCGGGTCTCCTCGATCACCTCGTCGCCGAGGATCTCGGCCATGGCGGCGGGGGAGATGTCGTCGATGTGCATGCCGAACCTGGTGTCCGCCAGGTCGAGCAAACGTTCGCGCACGGCCACGCAAGCGTTTCGCACCGCGCCACCGGTGATGTAGGTCTGCCGGGAGGCGGAGCTGGAGCCGGCGTCGCCCACCTCGGTGTCGTTGGCCAGGATCGTCACCCGCTGCACGCCCAGCTCGGTGCGGGCGATCTGTTGCTGCACGGTGATCAGGCCCTGGCCGACCTCGGCGGCCGCGGTGTGGACGGTCACGACCGGTTCGCCCGCGATGATCTCCAGCCGGACGCGGGCGGTCGAGTAGTCGTCCAGGCCTTCGGCGTACGAGATGTTCTTGATCGTCACGCCATAGCCGACGCCCCGGACCACACCCTCGCCGTGCGTCGTGTTCGACGCCCCACCAGGCAGGTTCAGAATGTCGTCGGACGCGTGCGGTTCCGGCAGCGGAATGTCCCGGACGCGTTGCACGAGTTCCGCCACCGGGGCCGGGAAATCGACCACCTGGCCGGTCACCGTCGTCGAGCACTCGCTCATCGCGTTGCGGATGCGCAGCTCCGCCGGGTCCATCCCGAGCGCGGCCGCGAGTTTGTCCATTTGGGACTCGTAGGCATACGTCGGCTGGACCGCGCCGAGACCGCGCATGGCGCCGCAGGGCGGGTTGTTGGTGTAGACACCCCAGCCCTCGATCTTGGCGTTGGGCACGTTGTACGGGCCGACACCCAACGTCGTCCCATTGCCCACCACGACTGGGGTCTTGGAAGCGTAGGCGCCGCCGTCGAAGTACAGCCGGGCGCGGACGTAGACCAGGTTCCCGTCGGTGTCGGCGCCGTGCTCGTAGTACATCTTGGCCGGATGCCGGTGCACGTGCCCGAAGAACGACTCCTCCCGGTCGTACACCATCTTCACCGGCCGGTTGGTGCGCAGGGCCAGCATGCACGCGTGGATCTGCATGGACAGGTCCTCGCGCCCGCCGAACGCGCCGCCCACCCCGGACATGGTCAGCTTCACCTTGTCCAGCGGCAGCCCCAAAGCCTTGGCCGTCTGCCGTTGGTCCACATGCAACCACTGGGTCGCCAGGTAGAGGTGGACGCCGCCGTCCTCGTCCGGGATGGCCAGGCCGGACTCCGGGCCGAGGAACGCCTGGTCCTGCATGCCGATCTCGTACACCCCGGAGACGACAACGGGAGCAGTGGCCTCCGGGTCGCCCTTGATGATCCGCTGGTGGCGCACCAGGTTCCCGCCCGGGTGCAGCTTCGGCAGAGTCGAGTCGTGCGCGGCCTGCTCGGCGTCGGTGATCGGCTCGAGCACCTCGTAGGTGACCTTGATCTTCTGCCGGGCCCGGCGCGCGGTCTCCGGGTGGTCGGCGGCCACGATCGCCACCGGTTCGCCTTGGTAGCGCACGACATCCTCGGCGAGTACCGGGGTGTCCTGGAACTTCAGGCCGTAGACGTTCTCCCCGGGAACGTCCTTATAGGTCAGAATCGTGGAGACGCCGGGCTGCGCAAGCGCTTCCGCGTAGTCGATGGACACGATCCGGGCGTACGGGTGCGGGCTGCGCAAGGTCGTGCCCCACACCATGTTCTCCAGCCACAGGTCCGACGAGTACGCGAACTCGCCGCGGACCTTGAGGAACCCGTCCGGCCGGAGTGGACTGTCGCCGATCCCGCCGGAGATGTCGCTGCGCAGGTCCTGCGGGGACCGGGCCGGAGCGCTCATACCGCACCGGCTTTGCGCGCGGCGGCCAGCCGGACCGCGTCCAGGATCTTCTCGTACCCGGTGCACCGGCACAGGTTCCCGGCCAGCGCCTCGCGGATCTGCGCGTCGGTGGGGCGTTCGGTCCGCTCGATCAGGTCGTGCGCGGCCACGATCAGGCCGGGCGTGCAGAACCCGCACTGCACCGCGCCCTCGTCCACGAACGCCTGCTGGACCGGGTCCAGCTCCTCGCCGTCGGCCAGCCCCTCGACCGTCCGGACCTCCCGGCCCTCGGCCTGTGGGGCCGCCACGAGGCACGAACACACCGGGACCCCGTCCAGGTACACCGTGCACGAGCCGCACTCGCCCTGCTCGCAGGCGTTCTTGGAACCGGGCAGGCCCAGCCGCTCCCGGAGCATGTACAGCAGGCTCTCACCCGCCCAGACGTCGTCGGCCTGCAGCTGTTCGCCGTTGACCGTCACGTTCACGCGCACTGTGATGACCTCCTGTAGTCGTCCCACGCCCAGCCCAGCGCGCGTCGGGCCATCACCGACAGCGCGTGCAGGCGATAGGCGGCACTGCCACGTATATCATCGATCGGCGCCGCGGCTTGTGCCACAAGTTGCCCGAACCGGCGCCCCAAAGCCGGGGCCAGCGGCTGCCGCGCTTCCCAGGGCAGCTCGGCCGACGCGAACTCCTCGGCCTCGTAGGCCCGGCGCGGAGTCGGTGCGGCAGAACCGATCCCGGTGCCGACCCGGCCTCGGTCGGCGTGCAGGGCCACCGAGAACGCGCAGACCGCGATGACCATCGCGTTGCGGGTGCCGACCTTGCTGAACTGTTGCGGCCCGGTCGCCGGTTGGACGTGCACGGCCGCGATCAGCTCGTCCGGCTCCAGCGCGTTCCGCTTGACGCCGGTGTAGAAATCCTCGGCCGCGACCATCCGCACTCCCCGGGTGGACGCGATCTCCACGTCGGCCTCGGCGGCGAGCAGCGCGGGGTGCGCGTCACCGGCGGGGGAGGCGGCGCCCAGGTTCCCGCCGACGCTGCCGCGGTTGCGGATCTGCGGCGACCCGACCGTCCGCGCGGCCATCGCCAGCCCGGGCAGCCGGTCGCCCAGTTCGGCGATGATCCTGGTGTACGGCATGCCGGCGCCGATCCTAACGCGACCGTCCACATCGGAGTGCCCGTGCAACTCCGCGATCCGGTTGAGGTTCAGCAGGGCCGGCGGGCGGCGGTGGTCGAAGTTCAGATCCACCATGACGTCCGTGCCGCCCGCGATCGGCACCGCGTCCGGGTGCGCCGCCTTGACCTCGAGCGCCTCGGCGAACGTGTCCGGGCTGAAGACCTTCATCGGTCCTCCCGCCGGACCGTGCCCTCGATCAGCCCGTACGGCCGGTCGCCGACCTGGAACACCTCACCCGGGTTGTCCAGCCCGAACGGCGCGAGATCGCACAGGTAGTGATGCCTGTTCGGCAGGCTGAGCCGGATCTCGCTGATCTCGGGGACGTTGGTGAGCACGCGTGAGCCCATCGCGTACAAAGTCTGCTGCAACGAGTTGCTGTACGTGTCCACGAAAGCAGCCAACAGGCTGGTCCGCGCGGTCTCGAAGGCCTTGACCCAGTCCACTTCCGTGCCGACGAACGTCCACTTCGCGGTGACCGCGGTGGCCAGGATCCGGTCCTTGGTCTCCGGCAGCGTCGTGTACTCGTCGCGCGGGTAGCCCCAGAACTCCGAGCCGGTCGTGTTCAGCACGGTCAGGTCCTTGATCCCGCCCTTGACCGTGGCCGTCGACCCGTCGAACTTCACCACCGCGAGCCGGGTGCCCTCGCCGGACCGGGTGAACGAGTGCGGGCCCATCCGGCTCCACGGGTACTGCTCGATGCCGATCCGCGCGCCGTGGATCGGGCCGCCGACGAAGTGGCGGGCCAGCCGCAGGCCGAAGTCCTCGATCTGGCCGATCCCGTCCCGGGCGAACGCGAGCACGGTGTTCTTCTGCGTGTCCGTCGCGAGCACCTTGTCGTTGGCCCCGGTCAGGTGCGTGTCGGTCATGTCGCCGGACAGCGCGGTGCTGACGTTGAGGTCGGCGAGCCGATGGGTGTCGCTGTCCCGGTCCACCTTGACCAGCCGGATCTCCGCCTTGCCGTACCGGTTCGCGCCGAGCACGATCGCCATGGTTCTCCTCCCGTTCGGGTGTGATGCAGTAAACAGCCGGCCCGGCGGGCCGAACCAGCGGCGAAACCGCCGAAAGCCGGTGCTCACCCGGACGGGGTTTTTGGAGGATCCTCCAAACGCGGCTGCGTTACCGTGGAGAACAGTGCGGCTTCGAACACTGTTAGAGACGACCGACCTCGGCCTGGCCCTGCTGATCGGGGGACCCGAGGCGCTGGATCGTGTCATCTCCCGGGTGTTCACCGCGACGCTGCGCGACCCCAGCCGGTACCTGTCCGGCGGCGAGCTGGTGCTCAGCGGCATGGAGTGGTGGGACAGCCCGGAGGCCTCGGACGCCTTCGTGTCGGCCCTGGCGGCCGCGCATGTGACCGCGTTGGGCGCTGGAACCGCGGAAATGGGCGGCGGACCGGTGCCCTCGCACGTGGTCGACGCCTGCAAGCGGCACGGGGTCCCGCTGGTGGCGGTCCCGGTGCACGTCTCGTTCGCGACGATCAGCGAACGAGTGATCCTCGGCCTGGCCTCCTCGCGTGGCCTCGACCGCCACCGGAGCCTGGTCGCCGCCGTCCCCGCCGGCCTGTCTGCGCTGGTCGAGGCCGGTTCGGCGGCGCTCGGAGCGTCGGCGTGGGTGCTGACCGCGGCCGGGCGGCTGCTCGCCGGGCCGGAGATGGCGGGCGACCGGCGGGCGACGTTGGTGCGGCGGGTGTTGCGGGCGGACCGGTTGCCGGTCTTCGCCGCCGGGTGCTCGGTGTTCGACTGCCGCGGCTGGTTCCTGGTCATCGCCGGGGACCACCGCACCTGGGACGCCGACGAACAGGCCGTGGCCACCGAGTTCGTGACGCTCGTGGGCCTGGAACGGTCGCGGCTCGACGAGACCCGCCGGATCGAGAACCGGGCGGCCGGGCCGTTGCTGCGGGTGCTGTTGTCCGAGTCCGCGACCCAGGCCGAGGTCCAGTCCCGGCTGGCCACCACCGAGTTCGACGGCCCCGTCGTCGTGTTGTCGGCGATGGGCATCCCGGCCGTGATCGAGGAACTGCTGGCGTCTTTTCCGGGCCCGGCCCTGGTCGGGGCGGTCGACGGGGAGACGTTCGGGCTGCTCGGCGCGGACGAGCCGGGCGCCGTCGTGGCCGCGGTGAAGGAGACCTTGCGGATCACGTCGCCCGCGCTGCGGATGGGCGTGAGCGTGTGCCCGGACCTGACCAGTCTCCGGACCGCGGTCCAGGAGGTCCGGCACGCCCGCAAGCTGGCCGAACTGTCCGCGAGCCGCACGTCGATCGTGGTCGGCGACGAGGTCGCGTCGCACCAGTTGCTGCTCGCCGCCGTGCCCGACGAGCTGCGGCGGTCGTTCCGGGCCAAGATCCTCGGCCCGCTCACCGCGTACGACGCCCAGCACCGCTCCGAGCTGGTCCGGACCCTGCGGGTGTTCCTGGAGCACTCCGGATCGTGGGCGGCCACCTCCGCGGAACTCCACGTTCATGTGAACACGTTGCGCTACCGGGTGAGCCGGATCGCGGAACTCACCGGCCGCGACCTGACCCGGTTCGCCGATCGGGTGGACCTCTACATGGCCCTGCAGATCTAGGGTGTCCCCATGCCATTGGGACACGTGGGCCTCAACGTCTCCTCGTTGCCGCGCGCGAAGGCGTTCTACGACGAGGTCATGCCGATGCTGGAGTACGAGCCGTTCTTCAGCGATGACACCGAGTTCTCCTACCGGCCGGCCGACGGCAAGCCAGGGACCTACGTGTTCTTCTACGGCGAACCGATGGCCGGCGAGTACTCCCGCAAGCTGCCCGGCCTGCAGCACCTCGCGTTCATCGTCCGCACCCGCGACGCCGTGCATGCCGTGTACACACGCGCGCTCGACCTCGGCGCCGAGTCCGAGATCGAGCCGCGCGAGTTCCCCGAGTACCACCCGGGCTACTACGCCGCGTTCGTGAAGGACGTCAACGGGTTCACCCTCGAGGTGGTCTGCCACAAGGCCTAGCTGGTGGTCGTCGTCGGTGCAGTCGGCGTCCCGCTGCCGCTGGGCAGCTGCGAGGCGATCGCGGCCTTGATCTTCTGGCACTCCGGGGCCTGCTCGGCCGCCGCGGCCATGTCCGCCGACTTCAGGTTCGGCTGGTCCAGCGGGTTCTGCATGCTGCTCAGCCCGCTCAGCTCCTTGCCCGCGTCCTGGATCGCCGCGTTGACCGACTGCGGGTCGCTGACGTTGACCGAGTCCAGCTTGGTCCTGGTCCGGTCCACCGCGTCCTTGATCTGGCCGAACGTCGTCCGCAGATCATCGAGCGCCTTCTGACCGTCCGGCACACCCGAGGTGTCGGCGTCCTTGAGGTCGTTCGTCGCGTCGGTCAGCCCTTGCGACAGGCTCGACAGCTGCGTCTTCAGCGACGTCACCGCCGCGGCCGGGCTGCTGGTGTCCGGCTTGACCGCGGTCATCGGCGTCAGGAACTTCGACACCGCCCCGCAGATCTCCCCGGCGAACTTCACCTTGGCCGGATCGGCGGTCCCGCTCGTGCTGGCACTGGCAGTGGACGATGGGGTGGCCGACGTTGATGTCCCACCGTTCTGCCCAGGGTTGGCGCATCCCGCGATGAGCAGGGCGAACCCGGCCATAGCGGCGATGACGGTGGTACGCATGGGAGTCCCCTTCCGCAGTGACATGACACGGAAGGGGTAACCCGCCACGGACGGTAATAACCCTCAGTTGTATCCGCTCGCCGGGCACGGCTCCGGCTTCCCGGTCGACGGCGGCAGTGCCCGTTCGCTGCCCACCGCGATCGCTCCAATGAGCAATCTTTTCTTTCCCCCAGTCATGGGGCGGATGTTACTCCGGCGGGGTCAACCGCAGGTCCGGGTCGATCGGCGCGGTGCCGTCGAACGGTTCGTGCAGGCAGTTGTCCGCAAGGGACACCAGGTGGTCGAACGTGCTGTCCACCTCAGCGGTGTACGGCTCGACGACCGGGGGCTTGACCGTGCCGGTGAACCACCCCGCCATCGCCTCGGGAATCGGATAGCGCGCCGCACGCTCCTTGTACATGCCTGCCCGCGCCTTCGCCTGGAACGCCACCTCGCGGTACTCGCGCAATGCCAACCGCATCCGGATCCAGCGATAGCGGTCGGTGCGCGTGAACCCGGGCGCCTCACCATCGCACTCCGCGGTGAACCGTTCGCGCAGCTTCGCCCCGGCCTCATGGCCGCGCAACGCGAGTGTGGCGATGACTTCGGGGCACATGAACAGGTTCGTGCCGCCCTCGCCCGGGCCCTGCGGGATGTTCGCGATCCGGCCGCGGAACCCGGGCAGCGCGGACTGCATGGTGTCGCGCCAGTCCAGGAACGTGTTCAGGATCCGGTCGAGGAACGCCACCACGGAGCGGCCGACGACCTCGTAGGGTTGTTGCGCCATCGAGGAGTCCTGGTCGGGCAGGTTCACGAAGTACTTCCGCATGTCCTGCTTCGCCAGCTCGAGGAAGTAGGACCCCACGCGGTTCCCGACCCCGCGCGAGCCGGAGTGCAGCATGATCCACACCCGGTCCGCCTCGTCGAGGCA
>CBIMJO010000115.1:0-12417 GCA_966244135.1 uncultured Actinocrispum sp.
AGCGGACCAGGCAGAATGGACGATTGGTGGGTCACCGCAACCGACGGAGGGCAGGCAGGGTGGAACAGGGTGATTTGCGTGGGGTGGTCGCACTCGACGGCCCCTCCGGCACCGGTAAGTCCACCGTGGCGCGCCGGCTGGCCAGTGCCCTGAGGTCCGGTTACCTGGACACCGGGGCGATGTACCGCGCCGTCACGCTGGCCGTGCTGCGGTCCGGCGGCGACCCGGCCGCGGTGGCCGCGAGCACCCGCCTCGAGCTCAGCACCGACCCCGCTGACCAGGTGATCCTCCTGGACGGCGGCGACGTGTCCGCCGAGATCCGGGGTCCCGAGGTCACGCTCGCGGTGTCGGCCGTGTCCGCGGTGCCCGAGGTCCGGCGGATCCTCGTGCAGCAGCAGCGCGCCATCATCGCGTCGGTCACCGACTCGGTGGGCGGCATCGTCGTGGAGGGCCGGGACATCGGCACGGTCGTGTCCCCGGACGCCGAGCTGAAGATCTACCTGACCGCGTCGGCCGACGCCCGCGCGCAGCGCCGGTCCCGGCAGGACCTGGCCGCCGGCCGGACCGCGACGGTCGAGGCCACCCTGGCGGACGTCGAGCGGCGCGACCGGCTGGACTCGACGCGGGCGGCGTCGCCGCTGCGCAAGGCGGACGACGCCGTCGAGGTCGACACGACCGAGCTGGACCTGCCGGGTGTGGTCGCCGAGCTGCTGGCGATCGTGGACAACCGCGGGCTGCGGCCCGGCCGGGCGGTGACCAGGTGAGCGACCTGCCCGGCGAGGCGGTCCCCTGGCTGCACGAGGTCGGCCGGATCATCGGCCGCTACCTGTACCGGCCGGCGTTCCGGTTCCGCGTGCAGCACATGGACCGTGTGCCGACGACCGGGCCGGTCGTGGTGGTGGCCAACCACAGCTCGATGATCGAGCCCCAGGTACTGTTCGGAATACTGCCCCGGCGGGCCGTGTTCCTGGTCAAGGAAGAGATGTTCAAGGGCATCGCCGGGTGGCCGTTGCGGGCCATCGGGCAGATCGCCATCCGCCGCGGGACGGCGGACCGCAAACCTTTGCTCGCCGCTGTCGGGGTGCTCAAGGGCGGCGGGCTGATCGGCGTGTTCCCGGAGGGCACCCGTGGATCGGGTGACGTGCTGAACGCGGAGCAGGGCGCGGCCTGGCTGGTGCGGCAGTCCGGTGCCGTCGTGCAGCCGATCGCCGTGCGCGGCACCAAACGGCCCGAGGGGTCCGGGCGCCGGTTCCGGCCGGTGCTGGACGTGCTGGTGGGCAAGCCCTTCGAGCTTCAGGTGGGACCGGGACGGTCCGGCCTGGCCGAGGGGACCGAACAGATCAGGGCCGCCCTGGCGGACCTGGTCGGTGAACTGGATCGAATGCGAGACCTGCGATGACCGAGCTGGATGGGACCTGGATCGACGAGTCCGAGTGGACTTCGGTCGAGACGTCGGCCGAGGACGACTTCGGCGGGCCGGCGCCCCAGCCGGTGCTGGCCGTGGTCGGCCGGCCCAACGTGGGCAAGTCCACGCTGGTCAACCGCATCCTGGGCCGCCGTGAGGCGGTCGTGCAGGATGTGCCCGGCGTGACCCGCGACCGGGTGGCCTACGACGCGCTGTGGAACGGCCGGAAGTTCACCGTGCTGGACACCGGCGGCTGGGACCCCGGCGCCACCGGTCTGCAGAAATCCGTTGCCGCGCAAGCGGAGTACGCGATGGCCACGGCCGACGCGATCCTGCTCGTGGTGGACACGACGGTCGGCGCGACCGCCGTCGAGGAGGCGGCCGCCCGCATCCTGCGCCGCTCCAAGCGCCCGGTCCTGGTGGTGGCCAACAAGGTCGACGACGAGCGGCTGTACGCCGACGCGACGGCGTTGTGGTCGCTGGGGCTCGGCGAGCCGTTCCCGGTGTCGGCGCTGCACGGCCGCAACTCCGGTGACCTGCTGGACAAGATCCTCGAGGTGCTGCCCGAGACCCCGCACGACGACTTCGGCCGCAGCGGCGGCCCGCGCCGGGTGGCGCTGGTGGGCAAGCCGAACGTGGGCAAGTCCTCGCTGCTGAACAAGCTCACCGGCCAGGAACGGTCCGTTGTGGACTCTGTCGCGGGGACCACTGTGGACCCCGTCGACTCCCTTGTGGAGCTGGATGGCGAGGTGTGGCGGTTCGTCGACACCGCGGGCCTGCGCAAGCGGGTGAACACCGCGAGCGGCGCCGAGTACTACGCGTCGCTGCGCACCAAGGCCGCGATCGACGCCGCCGAGGTCGTGATCGTCCTGCTCGACGCCGCCACGCCGATCAGCGAGCAGGACCTGCGGGTGCTCACCATGGTCGTCGAGTCCGGGCGCGCCTGCGTGATCGCGATGAACAAGTGGGACCTCGTCGACGAGGACCGCCGGCACGAACTGGTCCGCGAGCTCGAACGCGGCCTGGTCCGCATCCCCTGGGCCGAGCGCCTCAACATCTCGGCGCTGACCGGCCGGTCGGTGCACAAACTCGCGCCGTACCTCCGCACCGCGCTGAAGAGCTGGGACACCCGCGTCCCCACCGGCCAGCTCAACAGCTGGCTCACCGACCTCATCGCCGCCACCCCACCCCCCGTCCGCAGCGGCCGCCAGCCCAAGATCCTCTTCGCCACCCAAGCCCAAGCCCGCCCACCCACACTCGTGCTGTTCACCACGGGATTCCTCGAGGCCGGCTACCGCCGCTTCATCGAGCGCAAGTTCCGTGAGGAGTTCGGCTTCACCGGCAGCCCGGTCCGGATCTCCGTGCGGGTCCGCGAGAAGCGCAAGAAGTAGCGGCCCAGGCGAGGGTCGTGAGGATGTCGCTGCCGAGTGGGGTGCCGTCGAACAGGCCGCGCAGGGAGTTGACGACGGTGGTCATCGGAGTGTGGTCGGCGTAGACCCGTAGCCAGCCGGGCATTGACTGGGTGGGCACGAAGGCTGATGAGAGGAAGCTGAACGGGAACATCCAGATGAGGCCGACCCGCGGGGCCGCTGGCGGTCACGCCGATGAACGCGCTCAGCCAGGACAGGGCGTAGCCGAAGAACAGCAGCAGCGCCACGCCGCCGATCGCGGGCAGGAACCCGCCGAGGAACCGGAACCCGATGATCGTGCCGACCACGACCATCACGACCGGCGACCCAGGAATCAGCCGCCCACCCCCAGTACAAGCAGGCAATCCTCGACGCCACCGAGACGGATACGGTCCACAGCGAGATCTTCGACCTGGGCTGGCCCAACGCGGCACACCGCACGCTCCACAATGCAACCGTCGACATGGCCCTCGCTGCCAAAGACGGCACCAGCGACATCCTCGGCACCAACGAAAACGGCGAACCCATCCCCCGTTACCACGCCGCCGAACCACTGACCGGCTGGACCGGCGCCATCCCCGACATGTGCCTCTACGCCGGCCAAAGCTGCGCCGTCATCCACACCATCCCACCCGCCGCCACCCTCTGGCACCAAACCCACACCCACCTCCACACAACCCTGACCAGAATCCCACCGGCGTAATTCGCACAGCCGCGCAAAGAAATCCGGGTCCAGCAGGGTCTACTCAGGACGCCGATCGCGCGTAGCTCCCGCCTTGTGCCTCTGGGGTAACAGTTGCCGGGTGGGGGCCGACATGGTCAGTGCGCGCTGTCCGATCAGGACAGTCATTGGCCGGAGGAGGCCAAGTCATGGCGGATGTCAACAGCTTGCGCGGTCGGTTCGGCGGGATGCTGTTCATGCGGGACGATGCTGGGTATGAGGAAGCGCGGTCGATTTTCAACGGCGCGGTGGAGACCAGGCCGTCGGTGATCGCGCAGTGCGAGAACGTCGACGATGTGCGAGAGGCGCTCGCGTTCGCGCGGGAGGCGGGGTTGCCGGTCGCGGTGCGCAGCGGCGGTCACAGCGTGACCGGCGCGTGCCTGGTCCAGGACGGGGTGGTGCTGGACCTGCGGAGGATCAACTCCGTGACGATCTCGCCGGATGCCCGGGTCGCCGTGGTCGGCGGCGGTGCGACGTGGGGTGCGGTCGATGGCGCGACCCAGGCGCACGGCGTGGCCACCACCGGCGGCCGGATCTCCACGACGGGTGTCGGCGGCCTGACGCTGGGCGGCGGGTCCGGGTGGCTGGAACGGAAGTTCGGCCTGGCCTGCGACAACCTGCTGTCGGTCGAACTGGTGCTCGCCGACGGCCGGCACGTCACGGCCAGCGACACGGAGAACCCCGACTTGTTCTGGGCGCTGCACGGTGGGGGCGGCAACTTCGGCGTGGCCACCTCGTTCACGTTCCGGCTGTACCCGCTGCCTGCTTTCTCGTTCGCGTTGCTGCTCTGGCCCGCGGCGGAGGGCGAGGCCGCGGTCCAGTGTTTCCGCGACTTGATGGCGGATGCGCCGGACGAGGCCGGTGGTGGCGTGCTGTACATGACCGGCCCGCCCGAGGAATTCGTGCCCGAGCAGCTGGTCGGCACCCTGTGCTGTGGTGCGCTCGTCACGTTCGCCGGCGGCGAGGCCGAACTGCGTGACCTGGTCGGGCCGCTGCTCGAGCTACGGCCGGCCGGGCGGGTGCTGACCGAGATCCCCTACGCCGGCCTGCAGTCCATGTTGGACGATCCGGCCGGTTTCCGGAACTACTGGTCCGCCGAGTACCTCCGCGAGCTCCCGGACGAAGCCGTGCGGCTGTTCTGCGCGGGCGCCAACGACATGATCACGCCGTCGCCGTCCCAGCACGTGTTGCTCCCGTGGGGTGGCGCGGTGGCGCGCAACGGATCCGGCTGGCCGATGGCCAACCGGGACACGCCGTGGGTCGCACATCCGTTGGGGCTGTGGGAAAACCCCGCCGACGATGAGCAGGCGCGCCGCTGGGCGCACAACCTGCGCGACGCCTTGCGGCCGTGGAGCACGGGTGCGACCTACCTGAACTTCATCGGTGACGAGGGCGCCGACCGGGTGGTCGCCGGGTTCGGCCAGGCCAACTACGACCGGCTCGCCGGTAGGCCGAGTTCGACCCGGACAACGTCTTCAACCGATGGCACAACATCCTCCCGAACAAACCCGCGGTGGCCACATGACGACCGACGCGGATTCGCTTCGGGCCAAACAGGCCCCGCTCAAACAGCGCTACCGCGACGATCCGGCCACTGCCGAGGTGACACTGCGCGCCCACGCGCGGCTCGACAGCGCCGGGGTGAGTTGCCGGGTGGAGACCGGCCGGGCGATCGCCGAGGCCGGTCTGCACCCTGCGACCGGAGGCGATGGCAGCCGGCTGTGTTCCGGGGACATGCTGCTCGAGGCCCTGGCCGCCTGCGCGGGCGTGACCCTGCGCGCAGTGGCCACAGCGCTCGGGCTCGACATCCGGGACGGGGTGGTGCACGCCGAAGGCGACCTCGACTTCCGCGGCACCCTGGGCGTCGATCGGGACGTACCCGTTGGCTTCCAACGGATCCGGCTCACCTTCGAACTCGACACCGACGCCACCACCGAGCAGCTCGCCACACTGGAACGGCTTACCGAGCGCTATTGCGTTGTGCTGCAAACGCTTCGCACTCAACCCGAGATAGCGGTCCGGACGGCGGCCTGATCGTCAGGAGGCTTTGTTCACTGGCAGCGCCAGTAAGCGGGCTTGATCGCGTTGTCGGGCGCGAACCGGCTCCAGCCCGCCACCGAGCCGTCATCGGCCGACACGTAGAGACCGTGTGCGCCGGAGAACGTGCCGACCTTGGCCGTCCCCTGCCACACCGAGTAGGTGATGCTCAGGCCGCTGCCGACCTTCCAGCCGACCGTCTGGCCGGTGCGGTTGATGGAAGTCAGCAGGTCGGCCGCGACGGGGTTGATGAGGGTCCCGTTCTGGTCCCACACCGTCCCGATGAGACCGCCAGGGCTCGACGCCCCGGCCACCCGGCCGTTCGAGATGGCCCGGCCGTCGACCTGCTTGTTGCCCACGGGCGTCGGCAACTGCCGCGCCGTGCCCGCCTTCCACAGGTAGAGCGCGGTGGCGTTGAGCGAACTCGTGAGGCTGGGGTAGTACTGGACGAGTACCGTGCCGTCCTGATCGATGCCCTTGCCGAGCGTCTGCCCGGTGGAAGGCAGACCCGCCGTCAACTGGACCACCGTGCCGGGCGCGCTCGCGGGCCACAGCACGGCCTTGCGCACGAAGTAGCTCGAACTGCCGATCGTGACGTAGTTACCGACCTCGCCGACGATGTCACCGGCGTCGTTGATCCCGTTGGCATACGAGTCCTCCGCACCAGCGGGTTCGGGGAGGACCTCGAGTGTCGTGCCGACGGATCGGAACGCCCGCTGCCGGTTGCCGGTGGCGGCGTTGGTGTGCCCGACAACCGTGCCGGATTTGTTGACCCCGGCCACAAACGCGTGCGGGCCGTATCCAGGCACGGTGCCGTAGTCGACAACCTGCCCGTTGACCCACCGGACGACATGCGTGGTCTCACCATTGCGGCTGGCGGAACCCGCGTAGCCACTCTGGCTGTCCGCCACATCGACGGTGCCGGAGGTGAAGGTGGCGGGCAGGGGCAATTGGGTGGGCGTCCACGTGCAACTCGCGGCGGATGCCGTGGGAACGGAGATCGCCGTCACCACCAAAGCGACGGCCACCGGGTATCTGAAACGCATGATTCTCCTTGAATAAGTGAGGAACCAACGATTCAGCGTCGCGCGCCCGACTGACCCGTCCCTGACAACCCACTGACCGACAACCGATGCGCTCATGACCGCGAGCGGACGGGAATCACGTCTGCCGGACTATTCCGCGGCGAACCGCCGCGGACACCAGCACCATGGAGCCTCGGCGCGCACAGCGTGGTCAGCACCTCGAAGTAGATGGCGTTCTCGTCGAGAGCGGACGGCTGCTCGCCTGGTTGCCGCGGGCACGGCCGGGCCGGTTCGCAACTGCTCGGCTCAGGCCTTGGCCGCGTGGTCCGTTTCCCGGCTTCCGCCCGATGGGGCGGCGCTTCATGTCGATCTTCAGCGGCACGACCGCAATGCACCCGACCTGTCGATACCTTGCCCTCGGTCACAATCCCCGATACGAGGACACAATGAGATTTCGCATCGCACTGACGGTCGTGCTCGCCGGTTTGACGCTCACCGCGTGTGGCTCATCCAAGGACCCGGCGAAGCCGAACGCCGCTGCCGCCGCGCCGACATCCACGAAGGCCGACCCAGCCGCGCTTTCCGCGTGGGTCGACAAGGTCTGCGGCGTCCGGAACACCGCCCTCGCGCCGACCAAGCCCCGGGTGCCGATATTCATCTCGACCGCGGATGCGGACAAGTTCAAGACCAAGTTCGTCGAATCCCTGACCACCGCCGCACAGGGAAGCGACAAGGCCGTCACCGATCTGACGGCACTGAAGAGCGGTCCGAGCTCCGACTCGGGAAAGCTGATCGAGCACCAAACCGGAAAACTCAAGGAACGCAAGACCAAGCTCGACGAGACGATCACCAAAGTGCAGGCCATGAAGACCGGCGACTACGCGCAATTCAACACCGACCTCATGGACGTCCAGTCGACGCTCGGCAAGGACAACGCCACCGTCCAGAACCTCCCATCCGGCACCGTCGAACTGGATCTGGCCGACGCCTACCGAGCCGCACCGAACTGCAAAGCGAACCCCTGACACGTCACCGGGAACTGTTACGAGACACCGAGGATCGTCGAGCGGGTCAGCTCGCTCGCGAAAGCCCTGACCAGGACGGGCATCCGGTACCGGCCATCGGGCGTGCGAACCAACATGTGGGCGTCAGCAAGGAGATCGAGCACGTCGGTGGCGTCGCCGAGGGGCAGGTCCAGGGTCGCGGCGGCCTGGGGTGGTGCCGGCTCGGCGAACGCCGCCAGGCGGTTCAGCGCCCACTGGGCCTGGCCGGTCAACGTCCGGTGGCTCGCCGCCAGGCTGGCTCGCACGTCCAGGTCGCCCACCGTGAGCTCGTCGAGCAGGCTGGCCGAGTGTCTCAGCCGGTCGAGCAGCGAACCCAGCGCACGGTCCGGGCGGGCCGCGAGCCGGGCACCCAGGACCCGGACGGCCAACGGCAGGAAACCGACCAGGCGAACCAGGCTGGCCGCTGCGGACAGTTCGGAGTGGACACGCCGGGATCCGGCAAGGAGGCCAAGCAGGGTAACGCTTTCAGACTCGCCGAGGACCTCCAGGACCGCGTGCCGCACACCGTCCAATGCGTACAGTTGTCGCCGGCTGGTCAGCAGGGTGGCGGTTCGGTCGCCGGCCGGGAGCAGCGGGCGTACCTGGCGCTCGTCGGCCACGTCGTCCAGGATCACCAGCAGTTCCCGGTCCGCGGTCAGCCGGCGGTAGAGATCGGCGCGGTGGTCCAGGCTGTCCTCGCCCGGGTCGACGTCCATCGCCCGCAGGAACCGGCCGAGTGCGTCGGCCGGCGTGACCGGATCCTGGGACGTGCCACGCAGGTCCACGTACAGCTGGCCGTCCGCGAAGGAGGACCGTGTGCGGTGGGCGATCTCGATCGCCAACGCGCTCTTGCCCACGCCCGCGCCGCCGGTGATCACGTACCGGCTGCTGCCCGTGAGCCAGGACCGGGCCGTGCCGATCTCGGCCGCCCGGCCGGTGAAGTCGGCGACCGGCGGCGGCACGACCCTGGGCCGGCGGGTTTCGCCGGGGACAATGCGGCCGTTGAGGATCGCGTCGAACACTCCCCGCAGTTCGGCTCCCGGGTCGATCCCCAGTTCGTCGGCGAGCAGCCTGCTGCCTTGGTGGTAGCACGCGAGCGCGTCGGCGGACCTGCCGCCGTGGCATAGTGCCATCATCAGCTGGGCGCGCAAGCGTTCGCGCAACGGGTGAGCGGCCACCAGGGCACTGAGTTCGTCGACCACCTGGGAGCCACGCCCGACGGCCAGTTCACCGGCCATCCGGTCCTCCACGACAGTGAGACGGAACTCGTCGAGGCGGGCCCGTTCCCGATCCGCCCACTCACCGACCGCGCCACTCAGCGCCGGACCGCACCACACATCCAGCGCCGCACCCAGCCGGTCGGCGGCATCAGCGGCCAGCCCGGACCGCAGCGCCTGCCGGCCCGCCACCACCAGCTGTTCGAACCGGGTCACGTCCACAACATCCGGCCGCGCGTTGAGCAGGTATCCATCCGTGCACCGCACGACGATCTCGCGTCCTTCGTCGGCGAGGGCCCGCCGCAGGGCGGACACATGCGTGTGAATCGCGCCGCGCACCCCCGCGGGCGGCGTGCGGTTCCACAGGACATCGACGATGCGGTCCGTGGTCACGGGACGTCCGGCGGACATCGCGAGCAGGGCCAGGAGCGTACGGACGCGCGGCCCGTTGAGAGGCAACGCATGTTGCCCGGTTCGTACCTCAATCGCACCCAGTAACCGAATGTCCACGTCCCCGCCTCCACCGACCGAATCCCTATCACCCAACGTCACAACGGAACGGCGGGCAAGGGTTTCGATCCTGGTCTAAAGGCCGGGAGCGGAAGGAGGACCGGGGAAGCTCCCCGGCCCTCCGTTCACTGTTCATTGTGGACGGTCAGCAGCGGCAGATCATCCAGCTGTAGTCATGCTCGAAGCTGATGATGTTGCCGCCCAGGCCCCCGCTCAGCCCGAGGCTCCCGGACGGAGCCAGGGTGTGTGAGTCGGCCTGGCCAAGGCCAACCGACCAGTCCACGCCGAGCGGCCCGACCGCCACGCCGCCCTCGAGACCCCAGCCGTCCCCGGTCAGGTCCTCGAGGTGCTGGACGCCGGCGACCTTGACCGAGAACGAACCGCTGACCCCGGCCCCGAGACCGAACTTCTGCTCGACGACGCCGATCGTCCCCCAGCCCTTGTCGTCCTGGCCACGGCAGACCGCGCCGCTGACGCCGACGCCGAGTTGCGCGCCGAAGCCGACACAGTTCAGCGACACCACACCCTTCGCCTTGATGGTCATGTTGTTCGACGCGTCCTGGTCTGCCTTGGCCTTGGCCACCTGGGCCGCGCGCGCCGCGGCGATCTCCGCCGCCATGGCCTTCGCCTTCGCCACCAAAGCCGCCTCGGCCGCGGCTTCGTCCAAAGCCAGCTGCACGTCATGGTTGTACCGAGAGCACGCCGCGTAGTTGTTGATCGTGCACTTCGCCGGCTGCGCCGGGATGAAGGGGTTCCCCAGCGGGTGGGGCTTCGGCCAGCTCGTCGGAATGTACGGTGAGGGTATGTAGTCCGGCTGTTGTTCTCGCCACTTCCAGAGGACCTGGGCACCGTCCTCGTCGTTCAGCAGCCTCGCCGGGAACTTCCCGTCGGCGTCCGTGGTCGTCGCCGGACTGTTCTCCGCGTACGAGAACCCGTTCGCCTGCTGTGGATCCTTTGTGGACAGCAACGGGTCGACGGACAGGAACTTGCCCGTCTGGTTGTCGTAGACCCGTGCGCCCAGCGTGTTCAGGCCGGTGGACGAGTCGACGACACCGCCGACGAAACCCTTCGAGCCGGGGAGCGCCGGCTGGGCGCCCTTGGTCTGGCCGAACGCGTCGAGCCGCTGGCGGGTCGCGGCGAGCGTGCCTGTGTCCACCCGCAGCATCGGCGTGTCCTGCCGGTCGCTGACCTGGTACGCCGTCGACGATCCACTGTGGACACCGACGGTCGTGCTGCCGAACTTGACGTAGTTGTTGCCCTTCTTGGTCTTGCTGGCGTTGTCGTACCGCACGTCGGCGCTGTCCAGCTGGAGAGTCTTGCCCGCTGGGTCGACGGTCAGCAGCAGGTTGCCGTCGGCGTCATAGATGTACGACGTCTTGTTGCTGCCTGCCGTCACACCGGAGAGTCGGTCGTCGTCGTTCCAGTCGAGCGTCTGCTGCGCGCCACCGTTCGCGCCAGGCCTGATGGTCGTGTCGCCGGTCGGGCCGTACTTGTACGCGTTCGTCGTACTGGCGCCGTTCACCTTGGTCGTCACCGACTGCACGGTGTGCGGCTGGTTCGCGTTCGGCCCAGGAGCGTTGTACGTGTACGTGTTGACGGCGTCCTTGGCACCGGTCGGGTCGGTCAGGTTGTGCTGGGTCTGGCTGGTCCGGTTGCCGGTCAGGTCGTAGCCGAACGACTGCCAGTACGGCGCCGGGCCGCCTGTGCTGCTGCCTGCCGTGCCCGCACAGTCCGTAGTGGACGTCCAGGCGTCCGTTTCCCGCCGCAGGTAGTCGTAGCCGTAGCACTGGGTGTCGGTGCCGTCCGCCGACTTGTCCTGCACCTTGGTGACGTTCCCCGAGGCGTCCTGGGCATAGGTCGTGTCGGTCAGCGGCGCCGAACCGATCGCGGCGGACTCCACGAGGTTGCGGTTCTGCGTGTCGGTCGGCAGGTCGTAGTACTCGGTCTGCCAGAGGTTCCCGGTCTGCGCGGTGCCCTGGGTGATCTGCGAGATCTTGCCCGTGGGCGTGTAGGTCGCGCTGTTGACGTACATGGCGTCGCCCTGGATCTGCGTTGGCAGTCCAGCGGAGTTGTACCTGAGGGTCATCAGCTCGGCCGTCCCGTCGGACTCCATCCCCGGCACCCGCTGCATGGCGAGCGACCCGTCCGTGTTGAACTCCCGGTGCGTCTTGTACTGACCCGCGATCCCGGTCTGCGACGCCGGGATCGTCAGCGTCGTGTCCTTCGCCCGGTAGCCGTCGTCGTAGTTCGACATCTCCTCGGTGTATGTGTCCGTGCCGACATACCGGGTGGACGCCGCCAGTTCACCAAGCGCCAGGTTGCCGTTGACGTCCTTCGCAGTGTCGTACGTCCACTTCGCCAGCAACGTGTCCGACGGCGTGTTCGGGCTCAGGTGCTCCTCGACCTTGCGACCGAGGCCGTCGTAGACGAACCCGAGCGTCCTGCCACGCGCGTCCGTCTGCGTGACGAGCTGGTTCGCCGCGTCGTACACCCGGCTCGTGTGGCCCTTGTCCGGGTCGTCCGCCGAGTTCGGGTTGTCGCCGAGGTCGTAGCCGTACTTGAACACGTTGCCCAGGGCGTCGGTCAGCGAGCTGACTTTCCCGGCCGGGGTGTAGGTGTACTTCGTGCTGTCGTACGCGCCCGTGCCGGAGATGTCGTGATACTGGCGCAACTCGGTGGTCTGGCCACGCACATCGGTGAACGTGCTCGTCGCCGTCCCACCCGCGGGCGGGAGGACGTCGGTGTGGTCGCCGAAGTACTTGCTCGTGGTGTGCCACTGTTCACGACCGAGGCTCATGGTGGTCGAGACCGTGGCCCGTCCGGCCCCGTCGAACGTGGTGAGCGTCTGCGACGGCACCGCGGTGTCGTTCGCGAGGTACGCGTCGGCGCTGGCCGCGCCGGTCACCGCGTACCCGCCGTTGGTCTTGACTGTGAGCCCACGCGCGTCGTAGACCGTGTCGGACACAACTCGCCCGCTGCCGGTGGGTGACGTCGCCTGGGTCTGGCGGTCGCGGAGGAAGCCGTCGTAGATCTGGAAGCTGACGACCGCA
>CBIMJO010000116.1:0-12392 GCA_966244135.1 uncultured Actinocrispum sp.
CAGGGCCGAGGTCGGCCAGGGCATCGCCACCGCCGTCACCATGCTCGTCGCCGAGGAACTGGACCTGCCGCTGAGCTCGGTGCACGTGTCGCTTTCGGACGCCCGCCCGGAGCTGTTGTTCAACCAGCTCACCGGCGGGTCGAACACCATCCGCTCGGTCTACGGGCCGGTGCGCCACACGGCGGCCGCCGCGAGGGCTCAGCTCGTGGCGGCCGCCGGGCAGGAGTGGCAGCTCGACGTGGGCCGGTTGTCCACAAAGGACGGCAGGGTATTCGCCCCGGACGGTCGCAGCCTCACCTACGGCGCGCTGTCCGCGGTGGCCGCACGGGTCGCGGTCGCGGCCGCGCAGCCCAAGGACGAGTCGGCGTTCCGGGTCGTGGGCACGCCGACGTCCAGGGTGGACGCTCGCGCGATGGTCACCGGCAAGCAGCGCTACACCCTCGACCTGGACGTTCCCGGAGCGAAGCCGACCGTGGTCCGGCGGCCGCCGACGATCAACGGTTCGGTGCGGACGGTCGACGCCGCCGCGGCCAAGGCAATGCCTGGTGTGCTCGCGGTCGCCGTTGTGCCCACCGGTGTGGCGATCATGGCCGAGACGTTCGGTCAGGCGCTCGACGCGCGGGACGCCTTGAAGGTCACCTGGAACAAGGGGACCGTCGACGACCTGTCCGATGTGGACATCCGTGGCAAGCTGCACTCGGCCGCGTTGCCGTTCGTCGTGCCGCCCCTGCTGACCCAGTACGTCGACGCCGAGTTCGACTTCGCGTTCGTCAGCCACGCGCCGATGGAGACCAACTCGGCGATCGCCGACGTGCGGGCCGACCGCGCCGAGATCTGGGCCGGCCTGAAGTCGCCGATCGTGGCCCAGCAGACCATCGCCGCAACTTTGGGTCTGTCACAGGACAAAGTGAAGGTCCACGTGGTCCAGGGCGGCGGTTCGTTCGGCCGCAGGCTGTTCTTCGACTCGGCGCTGGAGGCCGCGCAGATCTCCAAGGCCATGGGCCGGCCGGTCAAGCTGATGTGGACTCGCACCGACGACATGCGGCACGGCCGGGCCCGCGCCGCGAGCCACCACAAGATCCGCGCCACCTTCGCCCTCGGCGAGGTGCTCACGTTCGAGCACCGCGTCGCCTCGGTCGAGACGGACTTCCGGCACGGCCTTGGCGAGATTCTCGCGGCCACAGCGGCGCATCTGCCGGTCGGCGGGAACCTTTCCTTCGCGGAAACGGTGTTTCTGACGACGGTCAAGGTCCCGTACAACTTCGGCGTGGTGACCCAGCTGCTCAACGAGGTCCCCCTGCGGATGCACACCGGCTCCTGGCGCTCGGTGTACTCGGCGAACACCCGGGGCGCCGAGGAGATCATGGTCGACGAGCTGGCCAAACGCCTCGGCAAGGACCCGGTCGCGTTCCGCCGGGCCAACCTCAGGAACGACCGTCAGCGGGCGGTGCTGGACAAGGTTGCCAGCGCGGGGAACTGGGGCCGCGCCTTGCCGAAGGGCTTCGCCCAGGGCGTTGCCTTCCACGACGAGTACAAGTCGTGCACGGCCTGCCTGGTCGAGATCGACGCGCGGGATCCCAAGGCGCCCAGGGTGACCAAGGCGGTGATCGCCGCGGACGTCGGCCGCCCGATCAACCCGCGCGGCTTGGAGTCCCAGCTGCTCGGCGGCTTGACGGACGCGATCTCCACGACACTGCGCGCGGGCCTGCACATCGACAAGGGGCTTCCGCTCGAGGGCAGCTACTCGCAGTTCCACTACGCGCGGCAGAAGGACTCGCCGCCACAGGTGGAGATCCACATCATGCCCGCCAACGGGGAACCCGGCGGCGCGGGCGAACTCGGTGTCCCCGCGGCGGTCGGCGCGATCGCGAACGCGTACGCCCGCGCGACCGGCATCAAGCCGCGCAGCTTCCCGATCAACTTCCCCGTCGACTTCGACCCCTTCCCCCGCTGAGGAGCCGGAATGCCCACGTACACCTTCTCCGTCAACGGGAAGCCGGTCAACCTCGACCTGCCCGCGGACATGCCCCTGCTGTGGGTGCTGCGGGACAAGCTGAATGTCAAGGGCCCCAAGTACGGCTGCGGCATCGGCGTCTGCCGGGCCTGCACGAGTCACTTGAACGGCAAGGAGATCCAGCTCTGCGTGACCCCGGTGGAACAGGCCGACGGCCAGCGGGTCACCACGATCGAGGGCCTGGCCAACGGCGACGACCTCCATCCGGTCCAGGAGGCCTGGCTGGAGCAGGACGTCGCCCAGTGCGGTTACTGCCAGCCGGGTCAGATCATGGCGGCCGCGGCCTTGCTGGCCGAGAAACGGGACATCACCGACGCGGACATCGACAAGATCGAGAACGTCTGCCGGTGCGGCTCGTACTTCCGGATCCGCCAGGCGATCAAGCGTGCCGCCGAAAAGATGAACCACGGCTAGACCATCCGGCCCATCCGGATGCTACTGTCCGGTGTTGGTGACTTGCAGGGGCTCAGCGTGGAGCGTCGATGCACTTCCTGGACACCGACCCGGTGGTGGCGCAGCTCGCCGTCGAGGTCGAACGGCGGATGCCGCACCTGATCGAGGCGACGTACGAGCAGATCCTCGAGGAGATGCCGGTGTACGGCCGGGCCGAGTTCGTCCGGCACGCCGAGCTGCGCCGTTCCGTCGTGGTGAACCTGCAGGAGGTCATGCGCACCCTGCGCGGCGCCCCGCCGGACCTGTCGCAGGCCACCGCGACCGGCCGTGCGAGGGCATTGCAGGGCGCGCCGCTGCCGGAGCTGTTGCGCGCCTACCGGATCGGGCTGACCCAGGTCTGGAACCGGTTCGTGGAGCTGACCGCGGCCGGCGGGCCCGGTGACATCGCCGCACTGGTCGCGGCGACAACGGCGATCTGGAAGCTGGTCGACGACTACGCCGAGGCCCTGACCCAGGCCTACCGGGCGGCCACCGACGAGTTGACGCTCGCGCACCAGGCCCGGCGGTCGGCGCTGATCGAGGCGCTGTTCGCCGGTGGGTGCGCGACCGAGGGCACGTTGTGGGACATCGCGCGGGTGCTCGAACTGTCGCTGGACGGCAGGTTCGTCGTGGTGGCCGCGGAAACGCCGATGCTGGGACAGGAACCGTTGCCGCAGATCGAGATCCGGCTTCGGGAACGCGGTCATGCCTCAGCCTGGCGGCTGACGCCCGACCTGCAGGTCGGCGTGGTGTCGTTGCGGCATGCCGAGGCGTCCGCGGCGATCGTGGACCTGGTACGGGAGAACCTGACCGGCCGGGTCGGCGTCAGCCCGGTCTACACCGGCCTTGGGAACACCGCGCGGGCACTGCACTTGGCGCGGGTCGCACTGTCCAGTCTGGCCGCCGGGTCCTCGGGAATGGTGCAGTTCAACGACTCACCGCTGGCCGGGCTGGTGGCCAGCGCGCCCGAGGCATCCGTCCAGCTGGCGCACCACGTGCTGAAGCCGATCCTCGACCTGCCCGGTGAGGAGCGGAACGTGCTGCTGCTGACGTTGCGGTCGTGGTTCGAGAGCCAGGGCTCGACCCGGCTCGCGGCGCAGCAGATGTTCTGCCACCCCAACACGATCCGGCACCGGCTCAAGCGGATCACCGACGAGCTGGGCCGGTCGCTGACCGACCCGGCGGACATCATGGAGATCGGCACGGCGTTGCGGGCGCTGTCGATGTTCCCCGGGACTACACCACTCGCAGGTCACGCTTAGCCGACTTCGGGGCCACGAAGTCGAACAACGGCTTGGCCTCCTTGGTCAGCGCGGCGATCTCCTTGCGGGTCAAAGTCCGGTACGGCTTGAGGTTGAGCACCGCCGTGTCCTTGTCCTGCTCGATGGTCCACTGGCCCGCGGTGAACCCGTCGACGAGGAAAAGCTTGGCCAGCAAGCCGTTCACCGGCCGGTTGAACAGCCGGGCGGGCTCGGTGACCACGCGGGACCGGTCGTCGTGCGACAGCAGGAGGTTGTCGAAGTCGTACAGGAACCGTGGCGGGGCAGGAGTTTCCTCGTCCGGGCGCGGTGACTCGGGCAGGTCGAACAGCTCGCGGCCGCTCTCGTCCTCGAACGTGACCAGCTGCGGGCGAAGCCGGTCGAATACCTCGTTCAGCCTGGTCAGACCGGACCAGGTCTGCGCGTCCTTGACCGACGCCGGGCCGAATGCCTTGAGGTAGCGCAGAACCATGTCCTCGACGGACGGGTTCTCGTCGACTTCTTTGCCCAGCCAGGTCTCCACGGTCGAGTGCTTGGCCAGGCCACTGCCACCCCAGAGACCTCGCGGCGGGATCTGGACCAGCGGGACGTGCGCGCGGACTGCCTGCGCCAAGGAGGCGGGATCCCGGTCCCAGCGTTCGGCCATCCGCCGGCCCAGCTCGCTGAACACCATCGGCTCCTGGTCGAGCAGCTCGCGGCCGTGCTTGAGCACCTCGTCCACGTCGAGGCCCTTGAGGTTCTTGCCGAAGATGCCGGCCGTGCCGCGCTCGCTGACGATCTGCACCAGCGGTCGCAGGAACAGCGCGTCGCGAGCGCTGACCAGGTGGATCGTCGAGCGCATCAGCGCCATCCGGACGACCTCACGGCCGGCCAGCAGGTCCGACAGCTCGCGTGGGTCGAAGCCGGCGAGGCGGCTCCACAGGCCGTGGTACCAGGTGTTCGTGGTCTGCGCCTGCAGACCGACGAGGTGCTCGACCGCCGCCAGCGGCGACATCGTCGAGCGTTCGAGCAGCAACTGGCGGTCCAGGGTCGCGCGGTTGAGCGCCTTCAGCGAGATCTTCGGGGCCATGAGGTGACCTTATGCGCCATTGAGGTCAGGTTCTGGCCTCAATCGCGCACTTCTGGTAGACAGTGTCTACAACGTGAACGCTAGGTTACTAGGATCTGAATGCCATACCAACGCTTCGTCGCCCTCGGCGACAGCTGCACCGAGGGCCTCGACGACCCGTACCCGGACGGCGGGATCTACCGTGGCTGGGCCGATCTGGCCGCCGGGCGCCTGGCACAGGACAACCCCGCCTTCCGGTACGCCAACCTGGGCGTCCGCGGCCGGCGGCTGGACCAGATCATCGTCGAGCAGATCCCGGTGGCCGCTCGGCTGGAACCGGACCTGGTGGCCTTGTTCGGCGGCGGCAACGACATCATGTCGGGTGGCTGGAGCGAGCGAACGGTGGCCCGTCGCGCCGACCACGCGGTGCGGGCGCTGACCTCGTTGGCTCCCACCGTCGTCGTGTTCACGTTGAGCGATATCTCCAACCGGATGCCGTTCGGCCGGCGGATGCGGCCCCGGATCGAGGCGCTGAACGCGTCTCTCCGTGAGGCGGCGGTGAGCTGTGGCGCGCGCCTGATCGACCTCTGGCCGGATCCCGCGGTCGCCGATCACCGCTACTTCGGCCCGGACCGGCTGCACCTGGCCGAGCTCGGGCACCAGCGGCTGGCCGCGCATCTGCTGGGCAGTCTTGGGATTTCGCACGAGGCTTCGTGGCTGGAGCCGTTGGCCGGCCCGGCGCCGGTGCTGGGGATGGGGGCACACGCTCGATGGCTGATCCAGCAGGTGTGGCCGCTCGTGCGGGGTCGGATCCGCAACCGGATCATCGGCCGCCAGCCGGGCGACGGGATCCTGCCCAAGCGGCCCGACCTGCTGCCGGTGGCGGAATGCCGGACGGTACAAGGCAACGCCTGATCGCGTGCGCGGTCACGGTGCTCGCGGCCGAGGGTGTCGACGCCGTCACGGTCCGGCGGGTGGCCAGGGAGGCCGGGGTCTCGCATGGGGCGCCGTTGCGGCACTTCCCGAACCGCGAGGCGTTGCTGAGTGCCGTTGCGGCGACTGGGTTTTCCCGGGTCGGCGCCTCGATCGACGCGGTGCCGCCGGGTGATCCGGTCGTCCGGCTGGTGTCGGCCTGTCAGTCCTATGTGGACTTCGGTCGGGCCGGGCCCGCGCTGTGCGGGCTGATGTCCAGGTATCCGGACAACTCGTTGTTCGCGCGGTTCCGGTCGCTGGTGGCGGATGTGCAGGCCACGGGCTGGCGGGCGGCCGCCGACCCGGGCCTGCTCGCGGCCTCCCTGTGGGCGTCGCTGAACGGCCTCGTGCTGACCGGCAGCGACGCCCTGGAGACCACTTTGGACGTCTACTTGCGGGAGACCTGGAACCCCGCGTAGCTCTGCGCGACCGGCATCAGCTCGAGCGTGTTGACGTTGACGTGCGCGGGTTGTGACGTCACCCAGTGCACCGACTCGGCGATGTCCTCGGCGGTCAGCGGCTGCATGCCCGCGTAGGTCGCGTCGGCTTTGGCGTCGTCACCGGAGAAGCGGACGTTGGAGAACTCCGTGCCGCCGACCATGCCCGGCTCGATGGACGTCACGCGGACCCCCGTGCCGTGCAGGTCGCTGCGCAGGCCCAGGCTGAACTGGCGGACGAACGCCTTCGTGCCGCCGTAGACGTTGCCGCCCGGGTACGGCCAGGTCGCGGCGACCGAGCTCATGTTCACGACGTGGCCGCGGCCGCGTTCGACCATGCCCGGCAGGATCGCCTTGGTGCAGTAGACCAGCCCCGTGCAGTTGGTGCTGATCATCTGCTCCCACTGGTCCAGGTCGGCCTTGTGCGCGGGCTCGATGCCCAGCGCCAGGCCGGCGTTGTTGACCAGGATGTCGATCTCGGCGAACTCGGCCGGCAGGCCCGCCACCGCGTCGAACACCGCGGCCCGGTCCTGCACGTCGAGCGCGAGCGGCAGCACGTTGCCGCCGCCGAGATCCTTGAGGCGCTCGACCCGCCGGGCCGCGGCGACCACCCGGATGCCCTCGGCGGCGAACCGCCGCGCGATCGCGGCACCGAACCCGCTGCTCGCCCCGGTCACGAACGCGATCTTGTAGTTGCTCATCTATCCCACCGTGTTGATCAATACCGTGTTGAGGAATCGCTGGAACACCCGATCGAACTCAGTCTGCCGCTCGAGGTTGGGCAGGTGCGCGGCGCCTTCGATCACCTCGAGTGTGGCCCCGTCGATGAGATCGCGCATCCGCTCGGCGACACTGACTGGCGTGTATTCATCGTCTCTGCCGACCACGATGAGGGTGGGGACGGTGACGCTTTTCAGTGTTGGCACGTAATCCGGGCGTTCTGCACGGCCCCGCAGGCCCGCCGCGGCGCCTTGCGGGTCTGTGTTCTTCATCATGGCCAGGACGTGGTCGGCGGCGTGCTTGTTGTACGGGGCCACCATCTTCCAGATGACCTCTTCGGCATAGGGCGCCATGCCTTCGTCGATCACTCGGTCCGCCATGGCGTTGCGGGCCTTGTGGCCTTCCGGGGTCTCGCCATCCGGGAACGTGTCCGCCAGCATCAGGGCTTTCACGCGGTGTGGGTACGTGCGGTAGAACTCCATCGCGATCTGGCCGCCCATGCTGAGGCCGCCGACGATGACCTGCTCCTCTTCCAGTTCGTCCAGCAGGTTCTTGAGGTCCTCGGCGTGGGTCTCGAGCGGGGTTTTCGTAGCCGTCGTCTTGTGCTCGCCGTAGCCGCGGAGATCCGGGGTGATGACCCGGTGGGTGCGGCTGAAGTGCTCGAGCTGGGGACGCCACATGGTGCGGTCGAACGGGTGACCGTGGATGAGAAGTAGGGCTTGGCCTGCGCCTTTGTCGTCGTACACGCGTCCCTCCTTTGACGTTTCGACCGTAATCGGTGCACTATCTCGGTGCAATGAAAACAATGCACTCGGAGCAATGTCGTGGACTACCGGGCTCTTGCGGACACCCTGGCTTTGGAGATCGCCTCGGGGCGGTTGAAGCCCGGGGATCGGCTGCCTCCCCAGCGTCGGTTCGCGCGTCAGCGCGGGATCGCTTCTTCGACGGCTGCGCGGGTGTACGGGGAGTTGGTTCGGCGGGGGCTGGCGGTGGGGGAAGTGGGGCGGGGGACCTACATCCGGGTGTCTTCTCCGGTGGAGCATGCTCTGGCTGAGCCTGGTGGGGCGCCGGTTGACCTGCAGCTGAACTTCTCGGTGTTGCCGGGGCAGGCAGCTTTGATGGCTGCTTCGCTGGCGGGGGTGATGCAGGCTTCCGTGTTGCGTCCTTCTGTGGTGGCTGGGCCTTCGGGGGCGGTTTCGGCGGCTTCTGCTTTGCTGGCGCGGGATGGGTGGGTGCCTTCTTCTGTTCTCTTTGCTGGGAATGGGCGGCAGGCTGTTGCTGCGGCTATGGCGGCCTTGGTGCCTGCGGGTGGGCGGCTTGGGGTTGAGGCGATTACCTATCCGGTTGTGAAGTCTTTGGCTGCGCGGTTGGAGATTACGCTGGTGCCGCTCGCTGTGGACTCTTCTGGTCTTGTTGTCTCGTCGCTGTACCCGGCTCGGGTGCAGGCGGTGTATGTTCAGCCGGTGCTGCACAACCCCTTGGGTGGCAACATGTCTTCTTCTCGGCGGGCTGAGTTGGCTGTGGCTCTGGAGGAGCTGGGTATCTACGCGATTGAGGACAGCATCTACAGCTTTCTGGCTCCGGTGGCGCCCGTGGCTCCTGGGCGGTCGATTGTGGTGGACAGCCTTTCGAAGCGGCTTGCGGCGGGGCTTTCGGTGGGGTTTCTTTCGCCGCCTCCCGAGCTTGTTGATCGGGTTGCTTCCGCTGTGCGGTCTGGGGGTTGGGGTGCGCAGTCTTTTGCTGTGGCTGCCATGGCTGCTTGGGTCAGGGATGGGGTGGTGGCTCGGGTTGAGCAGGAGAAACGGGCGGATGCTTTGGCGCGTCAGGCTTTGGCTCGGGCCCGGATACCCGGGTTGCTGGGGGATTCACGGGCTTATCACTGTTGGTGGGAGCTTCCGGGGACTTGGCGGGCTGAGACTTTCGTTGCCGCTGCTGCTCGGCGGGGGATTGCGCTGAGTCCCGCTGCTGCTTTCGCTGTGGTTCCTGGGCATGCTCCCAATGCTGTCCGGCTTTCGCTTGCGGCTCCGCCTCTTGATGTTCTTGCGTCTGCTTTGGACACCTTGGCGCGGATTGCTGCGGGTTCGCCGGAGGATGTTGGCGTTGAGTAGGTTGCGCTTCTAGGTGGGTTTGTCCTCGCCGGACGGGCTGACCACCCAGAGGAAGAGGACACGAAGGCGAGGTCTGGTGCGCGCACACGCGTTGACACACAACTCCCAGCCGGTCGCGGCCGGTCCTTCTCTTGCCGTCGCCCCGCCAGCTCCGCTAGGCAGCCCAAATCCCGGGCTGCTGCGGAGTGGCCGAGGTGCAGCAGCCCGGGAGCGCGTCTTAGTTGGGGTTGTTGGCGTGGGTTAGGGTTTGCCAGGCTACGAAGAGGTTGTTGGTGCCTTGGGGTCTTCTTGATTCGGTGAGGGTTTGGGTGTTGGGCATTGTTAGGCCCATGCGGGTGTGGAGGTGGTTGTAGCCGACTTCGGTGACGGGGCCCAGTCCTCTGTGGATGGTGCCGCCGCAGAGGTTGGTGGGTGGGGCGGTGCCGAGTTCGTATTTGGCTTGGAAGCCGAGGGCGGTGCGCAGTCGGTCGGCTATTTCGGGGTAGAGGTCTTGGCCCTGGATTCTCGTTGTTTCGGCGAAGTCCGCTATGGATGCTATGCCGTAGCCGACGTGGGTGAAGTCGCGGCAGGTTTCCTGGGTCAGGCCCTCGAAGAAGGTGCTTTGGCCCTGCCAGTAGTTGATGATCTCCGTGCGGGTGTCTATTCCGCTTCCCGGTGGGGCTTTCGGGAGGGCTCCGTCGCCGGGAAGGTACACGTAGGCCGGGACTCTGGTGCGGTACTTGGCCACGGCTCGGTCGTAGACGGTGCGGTCCTCCAGGTAGACGGCGATCCCGAGGGTCGCCTCCATCATCACCAGTTCCCAGTTGCCGTTGTTGGTGGCGTGGCCGTTGATGATCTTGGGGAGGTAGACGTTGCGCAGCATGGTGCCGAACCTGCCCGCGTTGGGCCAGGACGGGTAGGTGTACCGGATGATCTCCGCGGCTCTGGTCCAGGAGGCGCCGGCCCAGCCGGTCTGCAGTGGAGCGTTGGAGTTGGTGTGGTCCTGGATGGTCGCGGACCAGGCGTCCATGATCTGGATCGCTTTGGTGGCGTACTGCGAGTTCCTGGTGATGTACCACGCCAGCGAAAGGGTGTACGCGGCGATCGCGTCTTCCCGCTCGTCGGTGCAGCCGTTGTTCGGCATGGACCCCGATCCGCATTCGACGATCGCGCGGGGTCTGGGGGTGCGGGTCAGCGAGGCGTACTGGCTGGCGATCATCTGGTTGTACGCGTTGCGCCAGGGCTGCGCGTTCGCGTTCACCTGGGTACGGACGAAATCGAGCTGAGCCCGGCTGACCAGTACCCCAGGGTGGGTGAAGGTGGCGGGCGCGGCGGAAACAGGCGATGCAGGGAGTGTGGCTGCGCAGAACACCGCTAAGGCAGCTGACAACAGCCGTGGACCCCGACCGGATGCAGGCATCGTTCTCCTTCGGAGGACGTCCGGTGGCGGCGGAGGTGTCACCCCGAGTGTGTGTGGTCTGGACCACATTCGTCAATAGCCCGGTATTCAGGAACCTCACAGCCGGCGCACAGCCCGCGCAGGGCCGGCGGTGGTCTGGTGGAATGGTCCAAGCCTGCATAAGGAGCTGAAGTGCGAGTCGCACGGTTGACCCCAGCGCTGTTCGCGGCCGCCGTGATCGCGGTTCTCGCGATCTACGTCCGCCTGGTGCTGTTCCCGTTCGAGTCCAACGACTACACGGCGTTCTTCGCGCGCTGGTACGACTTCATCAAGGCCAACGGCGGCCTGCCGGCGCTGAGATACCAGTTCGCCGACTACAACGTCCCGTACCTCTACCTGATCGCGCTGCTGACCTACCTGCCGGTGCCGGTGCTGGCCGGGATCAAGGTGATCTCGGTGCTGTTCGACCTGCTCCTGGCGTTCTTCACGTACAAGCTCGTCGCGCTCAAATATCCCGCCGGCTGGAAACCGTTCGTGGCTTCGGCGACCGTGGTCCTGCTGCCGACGGTCGTGACGAACAGCGCGATGTGGGGCCAGTGCGACTCGATCTACGCGTCACTCGGGCTCGGCGGCGTTTATTTCGCCCTGCGCTCGCGGCCCTACCTGGCCTGCGTGTTCTTCGGGCTCTCGCTCGCGTTCAAACTTCAGCCCATCTTCATCCTGCCCGCGGTCCTGGTCCTGGTCCTGCTCAAGAAACTCCCGTGGGCCGCGCTGCTGGCCATTCCGGGAGTCGTGCTGGCCCTGGACATCCCCGCGCTGCTGGTCGGCGCCGACCCGGGACAGTTGCTGTCGGTCTACACGAACCAGGTCGGCGAATACACCCAGCTGACCCTCAACGCCCCGAACGCGTACCAATTCCTCAGCGTCCAGGTCGGCGCGGACCTGATCCGGTCCGCTGGAGTGTGGTTCACCGGCGCGCTCGTCTTTGTCGTCATACTACTGTCCGTGATCAGGCGCGTTCCGCTGACCGCGACCCGCGTGGTTCACGTCGCCACGCTTTTCGCCATTCTCGTGCCGTTCTTCCTGCCCGCGATGCACGAACGCTATTTCTATCTCGCCGAAGTACTCTCAGTGATCCTGGCGTTCTATGTGCCGCGTCTCTGGGCGGTTCCGCTGCTGGTCCAGTTCGCGTCCTTCCTTTCCTACGTTCCCTTCCTGTTCGGCTCCCGCGGCGCGGGCACGACCGCGGTCGATTTCAAGTTCCTGGCCGTGACCATGCTGGTCGCACTCGTGCTGGTCGTGCGGGAGTTCGTGCTGGACTCACAGGTTCAGCTGAACCGCGGCCAGAGCGAGCAGCAGGAGCGGCCCGCGGCTGAGCTGACGGACCATGTCCGGCTGGAAGAACCCGAACGGAGTGTCAACGGCAGCGCCTGAATACTCCATGGGCGGCTGCGTGGCCCGGCGGTAGGCGTAAGCGACGGCGCCCACTGGGACGAGCAGCACCGCCCAGGCGAAACCCGTGGCCGGAAACGCGAAAGCGGTCCACAGCAAGGCCATCACCGCCGGGAGGACAACATGCGTCGCCCGGATGAGCGCGTCCGTCCCGCCCAGACTCCGCCGCAACGCCGGTGACCGCCCGACACTCCGCAACCCGGAAGCGAACGGGCTCACCGCGATCGTGCAGACGACCAGCTCGACCAAAGGCACGAACAGCGCGGGGATCACTCGCGCCGCGGCATAGGGCGCGATCAACAGCCCAAGCCAGACAAGCACAGCCTTGCGGTTGCGCAGAACCCGGATCAGCTCGGCGGAGAACATGGCCTGGTAACGGGTTCCGCGCATCGGCCGGGACGTGACGCGCCCGATCCGCCGCCACTTCCGGGTCGCGGAGATCCCGGTGAACATCGTGACGTCCAGCCACGTCACCGCGGCCCGGGTGGTGGTCAGGATCTCGGTCCCGCTCGCCAAAGCCGCCCGGTCCAAGCGCCCCAGCGCGAAGTACGCCCGCACGACCAGAACCCCTG